>NZ_JWIM01000005.1:0-150676 GCF_002896535.1 Mesotoga sp. B105.6.4
TTTAATTATGATGCATTACGTCTGAGACGACGTGACCACTGTCGGCGAATCAACATCTAGAATCTCAAGTAGAATAATTAAGATATATAATTGTTTCGGGCGAGAGGAGAGCATTAATGAGGAGAAGAGCAGAGTTTTTACTTCCAATATTCATGATTTCTATAATGGTGTTTGGCCTCATCGTGTTGTTTAGCGCGACTTTTGGTGAGAGAGAGGAGTATCTGTTCGGAAGGCAATTGGTTTGGGTGCTGCTTTCTTGTGCTGTCTTCGTTTTCACGGCGTATGTGATTAAGAGAAACTTTTGGAAGAGTATGTCTATTGTCTTGATTTTTGCTTCCGTAGTCACTTTGGTCGCAGTTCTCTATTTGGGTTCTGGAGAAGGTTCAAGAAGATGGATAGACCTGGGCATCGCCAGTTTTCAGCCATCCGAGCTGGCCAAATTCTCTTTGATACTTTTCTTGGGGTTCATCTATTCTAGGGAAGCGAAAAACAAATACGGCCTTTTCTCTCTTGGTGTTCTCTCTGCCGCCATCTTTGCAGGTCTGATTTATCTGGAACCCGATCTCGGTTCGACGATCATAATTGTAGTAATCTGGTACTTTGTTACTCTCATCAGCAAGAGATTTGATAAACTGATGATTGCGATGACTGCTTTGATTGCTTTCTTTGTTCCAGTTGTCTTTATGTTCGGGCTCAAGCCATATCAAAGGGATAGGCTCCTCAGCTTCCTGAATCCAGAAGAATATGCGTCAGGTGCCGCCTATAATACTATTCAGGCAATCAGAGCAATTGGTTCTGGAGGTCTTGAAGGTACCGGAATGCTTCAGGGTACTATGAACAGACTTGGATACGTTCCAGCAGATCACACAGATTTCATTTTCTCGGTTCTGGGGGAGGAATGGGGTTTCATAGGCTCCGTTTCGCTTATAGTGTTGTATTCTTTGCTCTTATGGAGAATCTGGTCGATTACCAGAAAAACCACAAGTGAGTTTGGTAGAATAGTTCTTAGCGGGATATTCGCTGTTTTTGCCTTTCACGTGGTACAGAATATCGGAATGAATCTGGGGCTTCTGCCAGTCACGGGCATACCTTTGCCATTTGTAAGTTACGGTGGATCGTCATCGATGATATTCGCGCTACAGTTGGGTATTGTCCAAAGTTACACAGGTAAAGAGGTCGAGTACGATAGAGAACATGAATAGCAGTTTGTTTGAGGAGGTACAGATGAGACTCATTGAATCAGTGCCAAATTTCAGTGAAGGAAGAAGGCTGGATGTGGTCGAACAGATTGTCGAAGAGTCCAGTAAGGTAAAGAATGTATGGGTTTTAGATTATTCAAGTGATGCTGATCACAATCGTTCTGTCGTTACGATTGCCGGTGAACCCGAAGCAGTTGAAACTGCTCTGTTCAATATGACTCTTAAAGCAAAAGAACTGATCGATCTAAGAAACCATTCTGGTGAACATCCGAGGATGGGAGCAACTGATGTTATTCCTCTCGTTCCAGTTATGAACACGACAAAGGAGGAATGCGTGGAACTCTCCAAGAAACTGGGAAAGAGAATTGGTGACGAGCTACAGATTCCAGTCTACCTGTATGAAGACTCCGCGACTTGTTCGGAGCGTGTAAGTCTCTCAAACATAAGAAAAGGAGAGTTCGAAAACTTTGCTTCGAAGATCGCTGACGAACAGTGGAAACCTGATTTTGGTCCTTCAGAGATTCATCCTTCTGCAGGTGTTGTGGCGGTGGGTTGTAGAGAGTATCTTATCGCTTTCAACGTAAATTTGGGAACTGACAAAATCGAGATTGCAAATAAGATCGCGAAGTCAATCAGACATATAAGCGGAGGATTTCGGTATGTGAAGGCGCTTGGCTTCAGACTAGAGGACAGGAATATGGTTCAGATCTCGATGAACATGACCAATTACAAAAAGACTCCTCTATTCAGGGTATTCGAAGTGATAAGGTCGGAAGCTGAAAGGTACGGAGTTCCGATTGTAGGATCTGAAATAGTAGGACTTACTCCACTTCAGGCACTTGTTGATGTTGCTGATCATTATCTTAGGCTCGAGAGATTTTCCAGCTCCTCAATTCTTGAGAAGAAGGTGCTGGATTTCATTGCAGACAAGGATAGTTAGAGATGTTGGTTGATTTGGCAATTGTCGACGTCTTGCAGACTGCTTCACCTCCAGAATTGGGGCCGTTAAGGGGCAAGAAAATGTCCTCTCTTGAAATCAAACGCGGTGTGAACATTGCAATTGAGGGAGGCAAGATTACTTATGTCGGTAGCGAATTTGTGAAGGCGAACGAGTATGTTGATGGCAGCCAGCTGGTGGTTATTCCCGGATTTGTCGATTGTCATACCCACATCCCGTTTGTCGGCAGTAGAAGTGATGAGTTCATAATGCGGCTTTCTGGGAAGAGTTATATGGACATAATGAATGCAGGAGGGGGTATCAGGTCAACCGTAAGAGAAGTAAGAAGCGCTCCTGCTTCCAGAATTGTGGCCGAGTCAATGGGATACCTTGACGCGATGCTTTCTCTTGGAGTTACTACTATTGAGGGCAAAAGCGGTTACGGTCTCGACAGGGATAACGAACTCAAGCAGCTGAAGGTTCTTAAGACATTGAATTCCATTCACCCAATGGACATTATTCCCACTTTTCTGGGTGCCCATGCATTGACAGAGGAGTATCGATCTGCAGAGGAATTTCTGGATTCGATGGCAGACATGTTCTCTGAACTTGGAGAATACACCGATACGGTTGACATTTTCTGCGAGAAGGGTGTGTTCAACGAAATGCAGTCGAGAAAGTATTTGAGTAAGGCGAAAAAAATGGGATTCAAGACGAAACTCCACGCGGATGAACTTTCATCATCAGGAGGCGGAAGGTTAGCGGTTGAGCTTGGAGCCACCTCCGCCGATCACTTGATCTCCGCAGACAATGAGACATTAGAACTCCTGGCGAAGAGCGATACAGTTTGCACTCTTCTGCCTGGAACATCTTTCTTCCTTAATGAGGATTTTGCACGAGGTCGCGAATTGATAGATAGGGGAGCTATAGTTGCATTAGCCTCAGACTTCAATCCCGGTTCCTGCAACATCTATAACCCTTTCTTAATAATATTCTTGGCGGTTTCGCGTTGTGGTCTTTCCGTAGAAGAAGCGATAAATGCTTACACTGCGAATAGCGCATACGCTTTGCGTCTTGAGAGTAGAAAGGGTAGAGTAGAGCAAGGATACGATGCCGATTTGCTGCTTCTGAAGGTGAAGGATTACAGTGAAATCGTCTACAATTTCTCTAGAGATCTCGTAAAGGGAGTAATCAAGAGTGGAAAGATAGTAAGATGAATATCAGGATTTTTGCAACGGGGAAGCCAAAGTCGAGTTTTGTTGTTGAGGGTATCGACCAGTATAGAAAATGGCTCAGCAGCTTTGGTAAAGTTGGTATTGAGTATCTCCCTCTAGGAGGCAACACCTCCAGGAACAAGGAGATAGTCAAAGAGAGAGAAGGCAAGAGGTATTTGAAAATAGCCAACTCGAGCGACAAGATACTCCTTCTTGACGAACTAGGAGAACATCGCTCATCGGAAGAGTTTGCACGAATGCTTGAAAAATGGCAAAATATAGGAGTAAGCGGCCTGACTTTCTTCATTGGGGGACCCTTGGGTTTTAGTGAAGAGGTTCTATCGAAGGGCTGGCAACAGCTGTCCTTGTCAAGAATGACATTTACGCATGAAATGGCCGTTCTAATTCTTTTGGAGCAGCTTTTCAGGGCACATACTATTCTTGACAACAGACCGTATCATTATTGATTTGGAGGTGCAAATAAGAAGTGGAAGACCCTACTAGTAGCGGGGACCCTGTTTCGCTTATACTGAATCTGGCACTGCTTGGCTTCCTTCTCTATCTTTCGGGCATCTTCTCTGGAACTGAAACGGCTCTCATGTCGATGAGCAAATTGAAGCTACGCGATCTTATGGATGACAAAGAAAAGCGGTTCAGCAAGTCTGTTAGGTATTTCGTAGAGAACCCTAATTCGGTTCTTACGGCTATACTTGTCATGAACAATGTTGTGAACATACTATCTTCATCACTCGCAACCTTGCTTGCACTGCAGCTCCTTCCGAGCAACTCCGCAGGGATTGCCGCAGCGCTTGTTACGGGAGTTATGACATTCTTAATACTTGTGTTTGGAGAGATCACTCCGAAGATCTTTGCAAGAGAAAACTCTGAAAGACTCTTTAGAAAAATGATAACGGTAATTTCCGTAATCACGATGATTCTGAAACCTCTTTTGTGGCTTCTGTTACGCATCTCGAATTTCTTTATAGTCTTCATTGGAGGTAAGAAAGCCGATTTTGCTCCCTTCATAACCGAAGACGAGATTAGGTCGGCCGTCGATGCCGGCCATGAAGAAGGGGTTCTTCAGTCGGAAGAGAGAATGATTATGAAGAGGACGCTCGAATTGAAGGACATCTCGGTGAAGGAGATTATGACTCCAAGGGTGGAAATCGTTGCACTTGAAGAGGAAAAGCCGCTAATTGACCTAATGGAATTAGTAGAATCGGAAGGCTATTCTCGCTATCCTATTTACAGAGAAAACATTGATAGAATTGTCGGAGTTTGCTACGCGAAAGATCTGCTAAATTTCTTACTCGAAAGGAAGGATAACGAAGTCCTGCATAGCATTAGTGTCGAGGAAATTATGAGAGCACCGTATTTCGTGCCCGAGACGAAGAAAGTCGATGATCTGTTAAGAGAATTCAGAGAGAAGAAGAATCATCTCGCGGTAGTTATCGATGAGTATGGCGGGACAGCAGGGATAATAACAATGGAAGATGTAATTGAAGAGCTTACCGGTGAGATCCTGGATGAGTATGACGAAGAGTCCGAAGAGATTATGATAGAGAGGCTAGGAGAAGGCGAGTTCATTGTTGACGGAATGACACCAATAAATGATATCGAGAGAGAACTTGAGCACCATTTTCCAGATACTGAGTTTGAGACAATAGGAGGCTATCTTCTGGAAGTACTTGAAAGGTTTCCGGAAGTCGGAGAGAAGATAATTGTTAATGGCTTTACTTTTGAGATCCTCGCTGCTGGAAAGAATAAAGTTGAGAAGATCAGGCTCATTGTTGACAGGAGGAAGGTTGATGAAAGACAAATCAGAGGAGATAATGCTAATTCAGAAAGCTATTGAGGCAAAGGATAGATCCTATTCGCCATATTCAGGGTTTCCTGTTGGTGCGGCCTTGCTTACTGAGGAAGGCGAAGTGTTCGTTGGAACCAATGTAGAAAACAGTTCTTATGGACTTTCCATCTGTGCCGAAAGATCTGCGATTGTTTCGGCTGTCTCACAAGGATACAGGAAGTTCAGGAGTATTGCAATAGTTAGTAACAGAAAGGAACCGACTTCTCCGTGCGGGGCCTGCAGACAGTTCATGGCAGAATTTGGAAATTTCGAGGTGATTCTAGTGGGCGATGGAATAACCAAGAGAACTACTTCCTATGAGCTCCTGCCACTGCATTTTGAGATGGAGAAGTAAGATGGAGCATTCGATAAGAAAGGAGAAAATCTTTTCGGGCAGAATTCTTGATCTTGAAAGACACACCGTCTCAATCCAAGACGGTACTACGGCGTTTAGAGAGGTTGTTCGTCATCCCGGTGCCGTTGCTGTCGTTCCATTCGTAGATGATAAATTGCTGCTCGTGAAGCAATACCGTTTCCCCGTTCAGAAGTTCATGCTCGAGATACCTGCCGGAAAGCTTGATGCCGGTGAGAACCCAGAAGACTGCGCCAGAAGAGAACTGCTGGAAGAGACGGGATATGTTACAAGATACTTACGCAAACTGACTACGATTGAGACTTCGCCGGGATTTTCCGATGAGATAATTCATATCTACCTTGCAGAGGTGGAAAGGGTTCAGGATCCCTGTCCCGATGAAGGAGAGTTTGTGGTGCCGATTCTGATCGACTCAAGAGAGGCGATCAGAATGATTGTTGACGGACAAATAACTGATAGCAAGAGTATTTCGGGGATTTTACTTGCTTTTGCTGGAAGGGAAAGTGATGATGATGATTAGAGTAAGGTTTGCGCCCAGCCCTACTGGATACCTTCATGTTGGTGGTGCCAGAACTGCGTTGTTCAATTACCTGTTTGCGAAGCATTACGGCGGCAAGCTCGTCCTTCGTATTGAAGATACCGACGTTTCAAGATCCACAAAGGAATTTGAGGAGCAACTCATGGAGTCACTTTTGTGGTTGGGGATCACCTGGGATGAAGGACCCGATGTGGGTGGGTCCTTTGGGCCCTATAGACAAAGTGAAAGAGGAGAAGTTTACAGCGAGATGGTATTCGATCTCCTTAAAAGGGGGCTAGCCTACAATGTCTATGCTTATCCTGAAGACATTGAAGCGCTTCACGATGAAATGCTTTCGGAAGGAAAGGCACCTCATTATTCTCAAGAGATGCTGGAGGTCTTCAACTCGCCAGAAAGGGTTTCGGAGTTCGAAGCCAAAGGACTTAATCCGGTTGTCTTCTTTAACATGCCACGCAAGGAGTACAGGCTTCCCGATAAAATCAAAGGCGAGGTCGTTTTCAAAGAGGGAGCAATTGGAGACTTTGTGATAATGCGGTCCAACGGTCAACCAATATATAATTTTGCGGTAGTTGCTGATGACATTTCTATGGAGATTTCTCACGTTTTACGAGGAGATGATCATCTATCTAATACCCTAAGGCAACTTGCTCTTTATGAAGCTTTTGGAGCACCAATACCATCTTTTGCACACTTGTCGATGATTCTTGGGCCAGATGGAAAGAAGTTGAGCAAAAGACATGGAGATACATCTGTAGAGCAATTCAGAGAGAAAGGCTTTTTGCCAGAATCTTTCTTCAATTTTCTTACTTTACTAGGGTGGTCACATCCTGATGGTAAGGAGATCTTACGACACGAGGAGATAATCGAAAGCTTTTCGATTGAGAGAGTGAATACGAGCGCTGCAATCTTCGATGAGGCCAAGGCAAGATGGATGAACGGGGTCTACATTCGTGAATGCGATTTGGATAGGATAACCGATCTGACGATTCCGTTTATTGTGAGAGCAGGTCTAATGTCTTCAGAAGAAGTCATCGCCAATAGGAAGTGGTTGAGAAGGGCAATTGACTCCGTTCGAAAGGGAGTGGAAACCCTATTGGAAGTGCCGGAGAAAATGCATCTTTATTTCGAAGAGCCGGAAATCTCTACCTTCAACCCCTCTAGTGATATCGATAGGGGAATCTATAGGGCTCTTGAGGCCTTCAAAGACAGAATAGAGTATCTTGATGCATGGAACAACGATGAAATAGTCGGGACGATCAGAGCAGTTCTCAACGAATTCAAACCCGATAGAAAGGGGTTCTACATGTCCTTGAGACATATTCTAACAGCGGCTGATGAAGGGCCAGAACTTGTTGATGTTATCTTTCTTCTCGGTAGAAACAAGACTTTGAACAGACTTCAACAGGCTCTGAGATTTGTGTAAAACAAGAGGTCCCGAAAGGCCTCTTGTTTTCGTAATCAGGATTCTTTTTCGTAAGGTATTCCCGAAGCAGCAGGTGATCGCGTCTTGCCAATAAAACCGCCCACCACTATCAGCGTGACAACAAATGGAATCATATTGAATAATGGTTTCACACCTGCCGATACCGACACAATTGAACTACTCTGTAACTGCAGGTTCATCGCTTCCGCCGCTCCAAACAGTATTGCAGCCCACATGGCCCCAACCGGATTCCAGTTTCCGAGGATCATAGCGGCAAGAGCAATAAATCCCCTTCCATGAATCATATTCTCAACGAATCTTCCCAGTTCACCGACCGAAAGAAAGGCCCCGGCAAGACTTGCGAAAACTCCACTCATTAGAACTCCGAAATATCTGATCTTGTAGACGCTTATTCCTAGAGTATCAGCAGCTTCAGGATTTTCTCCGACCGCTCTCATTTGAAGACCAAGAGGTGTTCTGTACAGTAAGAACCAGCTGGCAACAACCGCAATTACTGCGATATACGTAAAAGGACTCATAGAGCCAAAAATCTCGCCTATGAAAGGGATACCCTTCAACCAACCTGCGTCAAGGTATGGAACTCTTCCAATGAAATCGGTCTGGCCTTCGTTTCCAAAGATCGGAATCATCAGGAATGAAGTTGTTCCCTGAGCGATTATCACAAGAGCGGTAGCACTAACTATCTGATTAGCCGACCACCTAATACTTGCCCATGCGTGGAACCAGGTGAACCCCGTTCCTATGATGACGGCCATTAGTACACCGATCCAGGCGTTACCAGAAAGTAGGGTGAAGACGATCGAGGTAAAAGCTCCCATGAGCATAATACCTTCAAGAGCGATGTTCGTAACGCCGGTGACTTCGCTGTAAGTGCCTCCAAGAGCGGCGAATATTAAAGGAGTCGCAGAGAGCAAAGTGAGTTTATAGAATAGGGGGTTGACAAGTATTGCGAAGATCGCTTCGATCCAGCTCATATAGCAGTCACTCCTTTCTTTCGCTTCCACAGTATAAGAGTGGAGACAATTCTCTCAGCAGCCACAAGGAAGATTACTATCCCCTGAATGATCGATACGATGTCATTAGGGATTTGGGCTCTAATCTGCATCGCGTTGGAGCCTGTTCTTAAGGCTGCTATCAGAAGAGCCGCAAAAATTATTCCGATTGGGTGGTTTCTCCCAATTAACGCAATGGTGATACCGTCAAATCCTCTTCCCCCTGTGAGTTCGCCGACGAATCTATGAGGAGGAACTCCAATGAGGTCGACGATTCCTGCCATACCAGCAAGAGCACCACTAATTGCCATTGTAAGAATTATGCTCTTTCTAATACTAATACCACCATACTCAGCCGCATGCTGGTTGAATCCTACGGCCTTTAACTTGTAACCGATGGTGGTCTTCTCTATCAGGATGTACATTATGATCGCTACAGCAATGGCAATGAAAATCCCAACGCTTAGTTCAGTAGCCTGAACTTTTAGTATTACCGGAAGCTTCGATGCTTCTGCAACTTCCGGACTCTTCGGAGTACCGGAGCCGACCGCCAAGGGTCCGGTCACCATATAGGAAGCAAGGTTAGCTGCAATCCAGTTGAGCATGATCGTTGAAATAACTTCATGCGCTCCAGTGAAAGCTTTCAGAAAACCAGCTATTGATGCCCAGAAGGCACCTGCGAGCATTCCGACTATAATTGAAAGAGGGATGGCAATAACCGAAGGAATTCCCCCGATATTCATGGCTACTATTGCACCTATTAGGGCACCCATCGTCATCTGGCCTTCAGCGCCTATGTTGAAGACTCCTGCTCTGAATCCGAACCCGACTGCGAGACCGGTTAGAATCAGGGGTGTCATCTTCATAATAGTATCTGCAAGTGCTTCCTGACTACCAAACGCGCCGTCAATCATTATGGAATATGCAGTAATTGGGTTCTTACCGATCATGATAATAATCACGGAAGCTATCAGGAGAGCTATCAAAACGGAGACGATCGGTACTAGTAATGCGTAGATCTTGCTGGTATTCATCCTTCATCACTCCGTTCCCTAACGACTTCGGCCTTTTTATGCCCTGCCATCATAAGTCCTATTTCCTCTCTGTCGACTTCATCTGGAGTAACTTCTCCCATAATCTCTCCTTCATAGAAGACAAGTATCCTGTCAGAGAGAGAAAAAATCTCATCGAGTTCCATTGAGATTAGAAGCATGGCAATGCCCTTGCCGCGCATCGAAATCAAAGTCTTATGAATAAACTCGATTGCTCCGATATCCAGACCTCTGGTGGGCTGAGAGACTACCACAACTTTCGGTTCTATCGGAACAACGCTCAGTTCTCGGCCCACGACAACCTTCTGCTGATTCCCGCCCGAGAGGTTGCCAGCGAGCATGTTTATGTTCTTTGGTCTCACATCGAAAGCATCTACTACGCCTCTTGAGAATTCCTTTACGTTTCTAAGGTTTATGAACCCCTCTTGAGAAAAGGGCTCTTCGTCTTGTTTACCAAGGATGAGGTTGTAATAGACTGGATACTGGGCTATCATTCCCCTTCTCAGTCTATTCTCAGGGATGTGTGTCAAACCAGCTTCTCTTATTTCAAGCGCCGTTTGATTAGTAAGATCAACGCCACTCAAGTATATGTTTCCTTTATCAACTTTCCTAAGACCGGTGATCGCCTCGATAAGCTCTGTCTGACCGTTACCTGCTACGCCGGCGATTCCCACAATTTCCCCCTGACGAACCGAGAACGAGACACCATTGACCGTATCTAAGTTTCGATTATCCTTCACATGGAGATCTTTGACTTCTAGAACGGTTTCGCCGGCGCGTTTCTCTTCCTTTTCGACTCTTAGGAGAACTTCTCTTCCGACCATCATGTTTGCAAGTTGTCTGGGATTTGTGTCTTTGGTGTTCACCTTACCGGTTACTTTCCCGAGTCTCATAACTGTCACCCTATCGGTAATAGCCATGACTTCATTTAGCTTATGAGTGATGAAAATAATCGTCTTTCCATTATCTCTTAACACTCTAAGTATTTTGAAAAGCTCTTCGGTCTCCTGAGGGGTTAGAACGGCTGTCGGTTCATCGAAAACGAGAATCTCGGCACCCCTGAATAGGATCTTCAGAATCTCAACTCTTTGCTGCATACCAACTGGAATGTCTTCAATAAAAGCATCCACATCAACGGCTAGTCCGTACTTTTTAGACAAGTCCGTAACGATCTTACGCGACTTGTTAGTGTCCATGAACATTTTGAAGGGACCGTACTTCGGTTCTGAACCTAGAACTACGTTTTCAGCGACAGTCAGGTTATCCACCAACATGAAATGTTGGTGGACCATCCCGATTCCTATGTCAATAGCATCCTTTGGCCCGTTGATAACTGTTTTCTTACCATTTATGAAGATCTCTCCTTCGTCAGGAGTATAAAGCCCATACAACTGATTCATGAGAGTAGACTTTCCTGCTCCGTTCTCGCCCACAAGCGCATGTATTTCGCCTTTCCTAACAAAGAAATCCACATGATCATTAGCAACAACGGAAGGGAAGGTCTTCACAATTCCTTTCATAGCTACTGCGATACCTGAGAGATCGAGGCTTTCAACGTAGCTTTCTTCCACACGCTCACCTCCATCGTTCATGATACGAAAGATCGGGAGAGGTCGCTCTCCCGATCTTTGATATCACACGATTGTGTGAATTAATTCCATTACGGAAGGGTTATATCTGGAACAACGAACGCATCGAGCTTCTCTTGAGTATCAGGAACAATAAGCGTTCCGGCTTTTAGAAGACCCTTAAGGAACTCAACTTCGCCGAGAATAACCGGTCCAACAACATCCTTAGTGTAGGTCATCGGACTAATTCCAACACCTTCATCCTTTATTCCGAGTGTCTTTGCTCCGGGTTCGAAAGTTCCGAGAGCGATACTCATAACGGCTTGATAGGAAGCCATGTCAACTCTCTTGACAGAACTTGTTAGGACTCTTCCAGGAGCCATGTAATCCTGATCAACATCGACACCAACTGCAAAGAAACCTTCTCCCTTTTCTGCCGCAGCTTCAATGACACCATTTCCACACGCGCCAGCTGCATGGAAGACAATGTCGGCGCCTTCTGCGAACTGAGCGATGGCAAGGTCCTTACCCTTCTTAGGATCGTTGAAATCCATAGTGTATCCCTGAAGCATGCTTATCGTCTTTCCGTGTATCTCTTCGTACACTCTTATTCCGGCCTCATAGCCGTAGCGGAATCTTTCAACTGGAGGAATTGGAAGACCTCCAACGAAGCCTACCATGTTGGTCTCTGTCATGGCCGCTACCACATAACCTACCAGGAAAGCTCCTTCTTGTTCTTTGAAGAGATACGTTGCTACATTATTCGGCATGTTCTCAACAGGGTCAATGTCTATGCCTACGAAGTAAGTATCCGGGAACTGAGGAGCAACCTTATACAGCGCATCGGCCATCATGAAGCCAACTGCGAAGATAATATCTGCTTCCTTTGCTGCGTTTGACAGATTAGGGATATAGTCGGACTGTTCCTTTGATTGTACGACTTCTCTGTCAATTCCCAGGAAGTCAGAGGCCTTGACAATTCCTTCCCAAGTTCCATCATTAAATGACTTGTCTCCGAGCCCCCCAACGTCAGTAATCATGATTACCTTCATTGCCATTACTGGGAGAGCAAACATGAGAATAAGTGAGAACACCAACAATAGTCTTAGTTTCATTCAACAACACTCCCTTTCTTATGAGATAGTAAGATCCATAGAACTGATAACACAATTATACCCGCAAAAACTACCAAAAACAAAATGTTTATCGAAGGTTCAATAGGCACACTCAGCATCGGAGAACCACCTTGGACAAAGAGATTTAGATCGCTCAGGCCTGGGAGCTGTATTAACAGGAATACTACAATTACTGCAAGGTGGATATAAGAGATAACAGGTTTCTTTACAACAAATAGCGTAATCGTCAGCAAAAAAAGAGCAACTACTAGCGCCGCAAACTCTGGAACTCTGTAGACTTTGACCGGGATTGGCGAGGGTTTGCTTTCTAGCAGCGGATCGATTCTTTGATGGTAATCGTCCAAAGCGATGGAAAGCTCAGGTCTTGATCCTAGAGTATCTTCAAGTGAAGTGGTGAAATCCTTTCTCATTGTTTGTCCAGCGTATTTGACAATTGTCTCTGAAGTGTCCAGCAATTTCGAAACGGCATTGGCGTAACCTTTACTATTTCTGTTGCTGTCTCTTATGAAGCTATTGATATCTTTTGTGAGGTCCTGCAACTCGGATGCATATACGGCCTGGTTCTCAATAGACAAATACTCACTAAAGGCCGGGGCCGTTACCCTCAATCTTCCGTTGGCGTCTATACTGTAGGTCAATCCTGCCTCGGATGAAAAAGAGTTCAGTTTGTTGGTGATGATTATCCTCAGGACTCTTTTCAGAGTGTTCAACTCGCTCGAAACAAGTGAGTTCAACTCTCTTGTCTGCAGGCTGATCATCGACTCAGGGGCAAGAAACACATCGCTCTTCAGAGTTGAATAGTAAACTGAATCGTAGAATCCATCGAAACTGTCCATTGAAAGCTCTGTTTGCTCGTTAAAAAGATTAAGGAATGGCAGAATGGCTATGAGAAAAAGCATTAGCAGTTTCAAGAGCAGAACTCTGTTTCTCTTTCTCCTATTCATTAGCGAAGAAACGGTCAGAATGAACGCGAATGCAAAGGCGGGCAATGCCACTATTGAATGCAGAGAAAGATCGAAGATGCCAACAGCAATGTTACCAATGAAGAATATGTACAAGGTTTCAAGAATGATGATAGTACCTAACAGATACTTCTTGACAGAGTTGAAGAGAGTGAATCCCAGAACAACCAGCAATGCGTAGGCAACAATTCTCAACCACCAGAGATCGATTTTCTTTTCAACGCTTGAAACGAGGTTGGCTGAGAGCTCGTTCCTTATCCGACCCATTATGTTTGTTTGAATGGGTATGATCTTTCTCACTTCACTGGTGATGTCATTCTCGATTAGGCCGACCGGAGTGAATTGCTTAATCGAAAGCAGCTGGGCGCCCATCTGAATCTTTTCAAAGACTTGAGCCTTTATTTCTGGATTCTCATCAAGGACGTCCATTAGTTCTCGATACTCAGAGTCATCTGGTTCAGTGCCAAGCTCAAACCCTGCCAATTCTTTCGGTTTCACCGGGATCGACTCCGGGAAAAAGGGAGCATAATCAATCAGAGCCATAGATCTTAGAAGCCATAGCCGAAAGAGTTCTCTCCCAGATGCCATCATCTCAGGACCGGAAATCTGAGCTAGATCCATAGCAGTCTGAATTGCCAATCTGTTTACTTCTTCATCAACAAGAGTGTCTACTCGGTACTCTTTCGAACTCAAGGTCGAGATCGTAGAGTTAAGGGCTTCAAGTATCCTGGTATCTGAAAGACTCAGAATTTCTTGTTCCGACTCTGCAGGAGCGTCTACTGCAAGGTTGAAGGAAGAAAAAGAGTTTGTTATAGTCAGTTCCTCGGGAAACGCTTCAGGTTTGCTCTTCACGAGGCCAAGAGCGAATGCTATCCACTCCTTATAGACAGTCTCTGCCATGCTCCTGACTCTTGTCGTGTAGGAGTTGAAGACCTCAAGATATGCCGGCATCTCATTTAACGTATAGGTCTCAAAGGGTTTTCCTGAGATGTCTGTTAGAACCCATGCAAGAAAGGCGCTATAGGCTATCTTGTCGTCGTTATCGCGAAAGTCGTCAATGTCTGTGAAAGCTCCGAGATGCCTGGTCAGCAACCCGGCGATAGTCGTTGAACTCTCTTTCTTTTCAATGCTCCCAACCATCTGGAGTTTGTACATCCTGTAGATTGACAGATAATCAAGGTCCTGATTGAGCCTGACAACTTTGGGCAGCTGCGGCTCTTGGCTTACATAATCACTAATGTAATTCTTGAAATCCTCAATGATCACTTTCTGGCTAAAGGAAAAGGAAAGAATTGCGATTACCAGAAACACAATGACCGAGAGTATTCTATTTGGCACTCTACACCTCCAGCCCGATCACTTGTTCAACATGTTCTCAATGGCGTTGATTATGACATTAAGACCGGTAGTGTTCGCGGCCCCGTCAGGTAAAACTATATCACAAAAGTACTTCTGGGGTTCAATGAAACTTTCAAAAGACGGAGCGACAAACTTTCTATACTGTTCTATTATGCTGTCTACGGATCTACCTCGCTCTTTAGTATCACGTTCTATCCTTCTAATAAGCCTTTCATCTGCCGGAGCATCTATGTATATTGAGAAGTCGAAGAGATCCCTCATTTCCCTCTTGAACATTACCAGGAGCCCTTCGACGATAATCAGCGGTTTAGGCCTAAACTCTCTACAGATTCCTTCTTCTCGCCTGTACGTGACCATGCTATAGACTGGAACCATAATGCTTTTGTTCTGCTTAACGGATTTGAGGTGCTGTTCAAAGAGTTCAAAGTCAAAGGCTTTCGGAGAATCGAAATTGAACTCTCTCGGATCAGTTCCAGGATCCAGGTTTTTGTAGTAGTCATCCATCGAGAGAACAGCTGCTCTTTCGTTGAAATGATCGAAGATTACGTTGGTTACGGACGTCTTTCCGGCCCCGCTTCCTCCGATTATTGAAACAAGAACCATTAAGCTCTTCTCCCTTTTCTGGAAGAACCGAATGTCATATTGAAAGCAAGTGATCTGAATGAGACAGAAATGTCAATTTCCTCATTGCTTATGCCAGGAGGCAGAGTAAGGCGGATTGGAGCGAAGTTGACAATCCCCTTGACACCCGCATCTGCCAATAAATCAGCGATGATTTGGGCCGCGTTCGCGGGAACAGTGATTACACCAATCTCTATTTGCCTTTTCTTCACAATTTCCTCTAACACTTCTGTTGATTCTATTACAAGATCGTTCGGCATTGGAATACCGATTTTGTTTGGATTGTTGTCGAAGAGCGCTTTTGCAATGAAACCGGAGTTCTCAAGTCCGGGGTAGTTGGCCAACGCCATACCAAGGTTTCCCATCCCCACTATACAGGTCTTCCACTTCTTCCTTATCCCAAGGATTTCGCTAATACTATCAAGAAGAAGCTTTGTACTATAACCGACACCCCTCTTTCCGAACTCTCCAAAATATGAAAGATCCTTTCTCACTTGACTGGCTTTAATCCCGAGCCTTTCTGCCAGATCATTTGAGGATACGCTTGCCACTCCTGAGATAACCATGTTTTCCAGGCACCTGTGGTATACGGCGAGTCTCTTTATAGTAGGTTTTGGGATTTTTGTGTTATCCATTGCTGATCAACCTCCCGGCAGGCGTATTTGTGAAAATTATATCACGATTATATACATACATCTTTTGATGGCGCCACTCAGAAAATGTGCCATAGCAACGTGCTATAATTATCCGTAGAATATCCATAATTTCGACTGGAGCGCTTTTTATGGGAAAGAGAGCAAGACTTAATAGCCAGGTAGCATCGGTAGTACTGCTGATAATTTCTCTCTTCCTATTTGTAGAATCTCTTTACATTTTTAGATACATAAGAGAATCGCAGTCTACCGAATTTGAAGTCGGTTTTTTCGACCTCTCTTCTCGTCTCAGAATTCTTCTCGGTGATGAGGGGTATGTTCTTGAACCTGGTGAGCATTTGGTACTAAAGATAAGACGAAATGATAAATTGGTTGTTGAGCAAGATCTGCCCGGAAGGTATACGGTTAGGGGCGGAGGCGAGATGGTGAATGTGAGTATTCCACTGGCGGAAGTGAGTGTAAAGTGATGGGAAGCTATAGAGAAACGGAAATGGTCAATCTCGTTGTCTTCGCTTTCGGTTCATACATAGATTACAGGCTTCAGGAAATTCAACCTGTTCTTGAGAAGGAGTTTGGACCGGCAGACTATATATCGAAATCGCTGGATTTCGATAAATACACATCTTATTACAACGATGAGATGGGATTTGGTCTTAAAGGCAAGCTGCTTTCTTTTAAGAGGCTCGTACACCCTCAACAACTTTCCCTCATAAAGAGAATTACAAACGATATTGAAGAGAAATTCGGACTGGAAGGGAAGAGAAAAGTAAATCTAGATCCGGGCTATGTTCATCACGCTCAGTTTGTTCTCGCATCAACTAAGCATTGGGCGAATCGTATCTATATTGGAGACGGCATCTCTGCTGAGATAACTCTCATTTTCGTCAATGGTGCTTTTACACCACTTCCATACACTTATCCGAACTATCGGGATCGGGAGTATATTGAAGAACTCATGCGAATCAGGGAGCTGTACCTCTTCAAAAGAAAGGAAAGACTATGAAGTTTGGAGTTCTCTCTCTGGGATGCTCAAAGAATATTGCCGATATGGATAATTTCATGGGCATTATGAGAAGCAGGGGCCATGAGATAGTAAAAGATGCTTCGCGTGCGGATTTACTAGTTATAGACACCTGCGGGTTTATCGACGATGCAAAGAAGGAGAGCCTGGAAGAGATCTTCAGGGCCCTTTCCTACAAAGAGCACAATCCGAATCTAAGAGTACTTGCAGTCGGGTGCCTTGTTCAAAGATATTTCGAAGAATTGAAATCTGAGATCCGCGAAGTTGATGGGTTAGTTGGAGTCACAAGCCCGGCAACGCTCGCTGATCTTATCGAGAGAAATGAGGTATTCTTCATTGGTGAACCTGATGGAGTCTACGAGTACTCCACCAGAGTCGCTGAAAAATATAGTGCTTACGTGAAGATTGGAGACGGCTGCAACAGAAATTGTGCTTTCTGTTCAATTCCCAACTTCAAAGGTTTTGCGGCAAGTCGTACTTCAGAAAGCATAGTTAAAGAGACTCTTTCTTTGGTGCGACAAGGTGTGAAAGAGATCGTTCTAGTATCTCAGGACTGTACGCAATATGGTTTAGATCTGGATGAGGGAGTCACTCTTGCCGGACTTCTCGGTAAATTGAATGATCTTGAAGGAGATTTCTGGATACGGGTTCTTTATCTTCACCCCGATCATGTGGAAGATGAACTGATAGATTCGATTCTCTCGCTTTCAAAGGTAGTAGATTATTTCGATATACCTGTTCAGAGTGGTTCCGATGAGATCCTGAAGAGAATGGGCAGGTCAAAGAACTCTAGACAGTTACGCGATTTGCTCCTTGGAATCAGAGAAAAAGCACCTCATGCTGTGTTGAGAACGACAATAATGGTCGGATTCCCAGGTGAGAGTGAAGCTACATTCAACGAGACTGTCGATTTTGCAAGAAGTGTTAGGTTCGATAGACTCGGAGGTTTTGTCTACTCAAGAGAGGAAGGAACGCCAGCATTCGATAAGAAGCTTACTGTAAGCAAGAATGCGGCAAAGGAGATGCTTGAGCTTCTGCTTGACGAACAGGATCGGATTTCAGCGGAGCGCCTTTCAGACTTTAAAGGAAAGGTAGTTACTGTGTTGCTTGAGGAGAGCGGTGAAAGTTACACGCTGGGAAGAGCATATAACAGCGCTCCTGATGTTGATGGAGTGGTTGTTTTGAAGGGCCATAAGCAGGAAGGAGTTTTCTTGAAAGCCAGAATCACAGATACTTACGAGCATGACATGGAAGGTGTTGTTCTTGATGAACTTGCCTAACATTCTTACCCTGTCGAGAATGGTGCTCGCTTTACCTACCCTTCTATTGCTAATGAGTGGGAATGTCGTCGGTTACTACTTTTCATTCCTTGTCTTCGGAATTGCTTCACTTACAGATTTCTTTGACGGGAGAATAGCAAGAAAGCGTGGTCTCGTTACGGATCTGGGGAGGTTTCTAGATCAGATCTCTGACAAGATCCTTGTTACATCAGTCTTCCTGGGCTTCATGGCGATTTCGAGAGTCAGTCTCTGGTTCCTTTTCATACTGATCTTTAGAGACACGCTTGTCTCAGGGATAAGAATGGTTGCCTCGAGCAGGGGAAAAGTGATCGCGGCTGATGCTCTCGGAAAGGTTAAGACGTTCTCTCAAATGATTCTCTTGGTAATTCTCTACATGAATTTGCTATGGGATTTCCCCTCTCAAGCATTGGTGCTGTGGCTTGAGGTCTTCGTCGCAGGTGTCACGGCAGCGAGTGGAGCCAACTACCTGTTTAAGAATCTAGACATTTTCAAAGGGGGGGATTGACTTGCGCTCTTTTATCGCAGTTGATACAGGCGACAGGGTTTCCGCCATGATAGACAGTATCTCGGAAAGGCTTAGAAGGATGGGGTTCAAGGCATCATGGGTGCCGGGAGTAAACTCTCACGTTACTCTTGCATTTCTTGACAACATAGAGCCGGAAAGACTCTCTCTACTGGCATCGATGTTGTCGCGTAGACTGAGAGGGTTTCCTTCATTCACTCTGGAAACTGGAGGCATAGGTTACTTCAAACATAAGGACTTGCCAAAGGTTATTTGGGTAGGAATTGAAAGAAATCAGAGTCTCATTAATCTACAGAGAGAGACGCGAGTAGTTCTTGAAGCAATGAATCTGCCTGTTGAAGATAATTTTAGACCGCATTTGACTGTAGGCAGGATGAAATTCAGTCCGCCAATGTGGCGGAAATTCTTGAGTACACTTGATAGTGAACGAGTGATATTTCCTGTCGGAGAAGCCACAATATTCGAATCGATTCTCTCCAGGGAAGGAGCTAGGTACAGAAAGGTCTTCACATGCAGCTTTGAAGGAGGACTGATTGAACATGCTGTCGAAGGATAAGAAAAACGCACTTGATAGAGCAATAAAAGATATCGAGAAACAGTTTGGCAAGGGTTCGGTAATGCTTATGGGAGATAAAGAAGATCAGAAGAGTATAGAAGTGATCTCAACCGGCTCACTTGCTGTCGACATTGCCCTTACAGTGGGGGGTTATCCAAGGGGCAGAGTAGTTGAGGTTTACGGTGCTGAATCGAGCGGAAAGACGACAATTGCCTTGCATGCTATTGCAGAAGTTCAGAGGCGGGGTGGGATAGCTGCCTTTATCGATGCAGAGCACGCTCTCGATATCCATTATGCGCAGAATCTTGGGGTGGATGTTGACAATCTCTTGATATCTCAGCCTGATTACGGAGAACAGGCTCTGGACATTGTTGATGGCCTAATCAGGTCTAGTGCGGTCGATCTAATTGTAGTGGACTCTGTTGCAGCTTTAGTGCCTCGCACCGAGATTGAGGGGGCGATGGGCGAACTGCAGGTTGGTCTTCAGGCTCGGCTTATGTCACAGGCACTAAGGAAGATTTCTGGGAACGTAAGTAGATCGAAGTGCATCGTGATTTTCATTAACCAAACAAGAATGAAAATCGGGGTAGTCTACGGTAATCCTGAAACAACAACCGGGGGTGTCGCACTGAAATTCTATGCTTCGGTAAGACTTGAGGTTAGGAGGGGCAGTGCTATAAGAGAAGGAAACACAGTTCTTGGAAACGAGACAACCATTAAAGTTGTGAAGAACAAAGTTGCCCCGCCATTTCGAGAAGCCAAGGTTGACATAATTTACGGGCAAGGGATCGAGCATGCAAACGAGCTATTCAATCTTGCGGTTTCTGAGAACATGATAGATAGAAAGGGAGCATGGTACGCTTACATGACTCCTGATAATAGTGAAGTAAGCCTTGGGCAGGGCAAGGCCAATGGAGTAGAATTCTTGAAGGAAAACCCCGAGCTGATGCTCGAGATTGAAAACAGGCTAAGGACGAAGTTTGGTTTGCCGCTCCTGGAAGTCAAGAAAGAGGAGAAGGAAGACGACAAGTGATGAGTTCAGATCCAATGAAAGATGCTTTGAGATATTTGAAATACAGGTTGAGGTCAAGAAGGGAAATCGAAGTACAGCTCTTCAAGAAGGGGTATTCTGAGAAAGAGATCAAAGAGGTCATTGAAAAGCTGGAAGAGCAGGGCTTAGTTAACGACGGCATTTTCGCCAGACTCTATGTAAGCGACGGACTGAATGTGCATTACAAAGGCCCGTTCAGGCTTCGACAGGAGCTTCTTGGGTTAGGAATCTCAGAAGAGGTAATTGACGATACAATTAAATTAGAACTGGACAGTTGCGACTTGAAAGAGATTGGAAAAAGAGCTGCAGGCAACACAGAATTGACTGATCCTGATAAGATAAGAAGAAAACTCTACAGAAGAGGGTTTTCCTCTTCGATAATCGATGAGATTATTGAGGAGATCAAAGAGAAATCATGAAGGGAGGGAGCTGGTTTCCTCGAAGGCTAGGTGAAAGGACCAGCGATGAGAAACTATGATGCTACTGATTGGTATAATAGCCGGCCTGGCAGCGGGTATTGCGCTGGCTTATTTTATACTCACCCCTTTGGCTGTGAAGAAGGCAAAGGATGAGCTTGAGCTTCAACTGAAATCCGCAAAACAGGATTCAGAGTCGATAATCAAGAGGGCTCAGGAAGAGGCGGATCATCTTAAGAAGAAGGCACTCTTAGAAGGCCGTGAAGAACTCCACAGGCTTCGTGAGGAGCAAGAGAAGGATTTCAAGAGAGATCGAGAAGAACTGAAGCAATGGGAAGAAAGGATTTCCAGAAGAGAAGATAACATCGATAAAAAGGAAGAAGCTATTGAGAGGACTCGACAACAGTTGGATATCGAAAGGGCTCGTGTTGAAGAGATGAAAGAAGAAGCAGAGAAGAAACTGTTCAGCCTTGCCGACCTTTCGATGGAGGATGCCAGAGAGATAGTCCTGAGGAGAGCTGAAGAAATCTACGAACATGATCTTGCTCAGAAGCTTAAGGAGATGAAAGATCAATACGACGAAGAAGGCAATCGATACGCGAAATGGGTAATCGTCAACTCAGTCCAGCGCTATGCGGCAGATTATACGGGCGATATAACTGTAAGCGCGGTAAGCCTTCCTTCCGATGAGATGAAGGGAAGGATCATAGGCAGAGAGGGAAGGAATATCAGAGCATTTGAGAAGTTGACCGGTTCGGATCTCGTGATCGATGATACACCTGAAGTTGTTGTGGTATCCTGTTTCAATCCTCTTAGGAGGGCGATCGCAAAGATGACATTGGATAGGCTCGTTGAAGATGGAAGAATTCATCCTGCCAGGATTGAGGAAATGTACGAAAAGTCAAAAAAAGAGATCTACAGTGAAATAAAAGAAGCGGGTCAGGAAGCTTTGATGAAAGTAGGTATTCCCTCGATGCACCCAGAGCTTGTCAAACTACTAGGAAGGCTTAAGTTCAGGACGAGTTACGGTCAGAACGTATTGCAGCACTCTGTTGAAGTTGCACATCTTGCAGCTCTAATGGCTTCCGAACTGGGTTTGAACATTGACAAAGCGAAAAGGGGGGCGATCCTTCACGATATTGGAAAGGCAATTGATCACGAAGTTGAGGGATCTCATGCGATTATTGGGGGAGAGATTGCCAAGAGGTACGGGGAAAAGGTTCAGGTTGTCAATATGATACAGTATCACCATGGTGAGACGGAGGCTTTGACCCCTGAAGCGGTTCTTGTGGCCGCTGCAGATGCTGTATCTGCTTCAAGGCCAGGAGCTAGAAGAGAGTCGCTTGATATGTATATTAAACGACTTGAAAACCTGGAGAACATTGCGACCGGATTCAAGCATATAGAAAAGGCCTACGCAATTCAGGCAGGGAGAGAGATTCGGGTAATTGTAGAGCCAGAAAAGGTTGATGATCTGCTGGCCGAGAAAATGGCCGTAGATATTGCCAAGAAAATTGAAGAGGAACTCGAATATCCCGGTGTTATTAAGGTGACTGTTATAAGGGAACGAAGAAGCGTCTCTTATGCGTCATGACAGATTGACATAGGAAAAGCGGTGATATAGAATTGGAACCAGGTGCCAACGTAGCTCAACCGGTAGAGCGGCTCATTCGTAATGAGCAGGTTGGGGGTTCAAGTCCCTTCGTTGGCTCCAGATGCGCCCCTTACGGGCGCATTATTATTGGTGGTGGTGCAAATGAGTGATTTCGAGAAGGAAGTCCTCGAATTCATCAAGAAATGGGACCTAATAGAAAGTGGTCAGAAAATTCTTGTAGCAGTTTCTGGAGGGAAGGACTCAATGTGTCTTCTCAATGTTCTGATAAATCTTAAATCGGAGCTGGGAATAGACCTCTTTGCCGCAAATCTCGACCATGGTCTTCGAAGGAAGGGACCCGTCGAGGAAGCAGTTATGATTGGCGATTTCTGTCGGGCGCGGTCGGTACCCTTCTTTCACGAAAGACGAGATGTTAATGAGCTTTTGAAAAAGAGGCGCGGTTTGTCGATAGAGTCTGCGGCGAGGGAAGTAAGATATTGTTTTCTGAGAGAAGTTAAGATGTCTATCGGTGCAGATTTAATCGCCGTAGGGCATAATCGAGACGATCTTGTAGAAAATATCCTGCTAAGAATCGTGAAGGGAACTGGCATGAAAGGTGTGATTGGACTGCGCCCGTTAGGTGGCGATTTGATAAGACCTCTGCTATTCAGCGATATGCAACGTATTATAGATTATGTTACAATTAACAGGGTTACATTTATGGAGGATGAAACCAACTCTGAGGATGATTTTGAGCGCAATTACGTTCGTCTGAGAATCATTCCGGAGCTTAGAAAGATAAACTCAGCACTTAATGAGGCCGTGTGGCGGTTCTTTGAAAACATCAATGATGGATATGCACTGATCCATGAAAGGGTTGAAGAGGTTCTGGAGCAGATCGAATTCGCAGACGGTGTTTTTTTTGTGGAGGCCTTGAAGCTTAAAGAAGTTGAAAGGGCCGTTTTGTTGGAGATGGTGAGAGAGATCGTTTCTATTCTTAGTTCTGACAAGTATCCACCCTCCAGAGAGCGAGTTGTTGCCTTTTTCGATCTCCTGATTTCTAGTAGAGGAGGGTGGACTGTTGAGTTTAGAGAAGATATCAAGGCCTCGAAGATCGGCAGATATGTCTTCTTCTACGGGGGAGAACTTAGATTCAAGCGGATCGAAAGGCAAAGTATAGACTCTCTCCCTTTCAGCCGTGAACTAGAAGGATGGAAGATTTCCCTGGAATGCAACGAAGAAGTTCCGGAAGCGATGATCGAAAGATTGGACGGTGCCTTTAATAGCATATGTTCGGGTGATAAGCTCTCCTTCCCTTTGAGCTTGCGGCCGATGGATGAAAGAGACAAGATCATCCCGTTTGGAATGTCAAGAAATAAGAAAGTTATCGATGTAGTTACAGAGAAAGGTTTGAAGGGCTTCTCAAGCAGAATTATGGTTCTTGAAAACGCTTTTGGAGATATCCTCTGGATTCCAGGTGTTGTCACGAGCGAGCTTTGCAGAGTTTGCCCCTCCAGTCTCGACAGCGTAGTTTTTTGCCTTGAAAGGAGGTAGTTCTGTGGATCAAAAGCCCAGGATTGGAATGATTCTCTTCTATGTTGTTTTGGGCATATTCCTGCTAATTGCACTCAGGGGCCTATATCCAACTGAGACAAGTGTTGTAGTTCCCTACACTAAGTTCCTGGATGACTTTAATAATATTATTGATATAGTTGTTTACGATAATGGAAAAGTCGTGTACATAACAGGAGATAACCCCAGAAGATCACTTGAGACGTATGTCCCCTCTCAGACTCTTATGACTCAAACTTTTCAGAATCACATAGACCGATTGGCGGAGAGAGGAGTAAACATCACATTCGAAAGAGGAAGCGATTCTCTCTTCTGGGTGAATCTTCTTGGAACTATGATTCCTCTCGCAATAATCGTATTCATCTGGTTCTTCTTGATGAGATCTATGTCTGGCCGCAATTCACAGGCCTTCACATTCACTAAGAGTCCGGCAAAGAAATATGTCAACACTGACAAACACGTGACTTTCAAGGATGTTGCGGGAGTTGAGGAGGCCCAGCAGGAGCTAGCCGACATTGTCAGTTATTTGAAGGATCCCTCGGTGTTCACAGAAACAGGGGCAAGAATGCCCAAAGGTATATTATTGGTGGGTCCTCCGGGAACGGGGAAGACGCTCCTTGCAAGAGCTGTGGCGGGAGAAGCAGGGGTTCCCTTCTTCTTCATAAGCGGATCGGACTTCGTCGAACTCTTCGTTGGAGTTGGAGCGGCAAGAGTTAGGGATCTTTTCACTCAGGCTAAGTCTTCAGCGCCTGCGATTCTGTTCATTGATGAAATTGACGCCGTGGGTAGACACAGAGGAGCAGGACTCGGGGGCGGCCATGACGAGAGAGAGCAGACGTTGAACCAGATTCTTGTCGAAATGGACGGATTTGATGCCAGGACCGGAGTTGTAGTTATTGCGGCCACGAACAGACCAGATATTCTGGACAAAGCTTTGCTGCGCCCAGGTAGATTTGACAAGAAAATCTCAGTTGATCCGCCAGATCTGAAAGGAAGAACAGAGATCCTGAAGATACACATGCGAGGTAAACCTATAGACCCTGAAGTTGATGTCCAGCTGCTTGCCAGGAGAACTCCAGGGTTTGTTGGAGCGGACCTGGAGAATCTGATCAATGAAGCAGCAATTCTCTCTGCTAGAAAGAAGAAAAAGATGATTGGAATGGTTGAACTTGAGGAAGCTATCGATAGAGTTCTTGCTGGACCGGCTAAGAGATCTCGGAGAATAAACGATCGTGAGAAGAAGATACTTGCCTATCACGAACTAGGACATGCCGTAGTAGGTCTGATTCTTCCAAAAGCCTTTCCTGTGCACAAGGTTACAATAATTCCTCGCGGCACTTCGATCCTCGGCTTCACGGAAAGCCTGCCACTAGAGGACAGGTATCTAATAACTAAGTCTGAGCTGTTAGACAATATGGCTCAGGCCCTAGGAGGAAGAGCGGCGGAAGATCTGGTATTTGGCGAGATTACCACTGGTGCTGCAAGCGATTTGGAAAGAGCAAGTGCGATGGCCCGGAGTATGGTCACTCAGTTTGGAATGAGTGAGAGATTGGGACCAATCGCTTGGGGCAAAGAGGAAGAGGAAGTATTTCTCGGAAGAGAGCTCACAAGGATGAAGAACTATTCTGAAGAAATTGCCAGTGAGATAGATTCAGAGGTTAAGACAATAGTTCTGACGTGTTATGAAAGGGCGAAGAGAGTTCTTTCGGATTACAGGAAGAAACTGGATGAAGCGGCCGACTATCTTCTTCAGAAGGAGACGATTTCCGGCAAAGAACTGGCCGAAATCCTGGGACTTGAAACCGGCAACTATTATAGAGATGATATTGAGACTGTAGAGGTTGCTCCTGGGGCGACAGCAGGCGATCCCGAGATCACAAAGGAGTAGAGGTGAAAGTGAAATGTTGGATTTCGAGCGGCTGAAGTCGCTACAAGGTAAGACTTTCACGCTAGCAGTTACTCCATCGGATGTTTCGCTTAGGTGGTCGGAACGGTATGACTTTGAACTATTGAACCTGCTGTCGACTAGTGGTTTGATGAAGATTATCCATAACTGTGGCCATTCACTGATCTCCGATTTTGAGTCAGAATCGTTGATTTCAGTGGTTTCCGAGACCTTTGTCAGGCATCATTCTCCGATATTGATGGAAAGAGAGATGGTTGTCAACATAAAGATCGAATCTGTCTCCGACAATGCTGAAGTCTGCTTTTCGGGGTCAGTTACTCAGCGTGGTTCTGAAGCTGGTTCTTTCGAGTTTTCGCGTAAATTCATATCTGCTGATTTTCTCAGGAGAGTTTTTAGTGCGTAAACCGAGAGACAAAAGAAGCTGGAGTGAGTACGAGCAAGTCTCGAGTTTTAAATTCAGAGAGCGGTTTGTTAGGGAAGTAAGTGGATTTGGCGATGTTAGGGTAGCGCTTATTTACCCAAATTCGTACGAAGTAGGAAGTGCAAGTCTGTCTACGCACGTTTTGCTGAGAAAGCTTAACGAATTAGGAAGCGTGAGGGCAGAGAGGTTCTTTTACAATAAGGAGTTCCTGAAGTACTATTCTTTTGATTCACTCACGCCCTTAGACGAGTTCAAGATTTGGGCTTTTTCTGTTCACTTTGAGCTTGATTTAATGAACGTCTTTGACATTCTTAATAAGTTCTCTGTTCCACTTAGAAAAGAGGAGAGAAATGAGTTTCACCCGGTGATCATTGCTGGTGGAGCCATGACTTACTTCAATGATAACCTCCTCACAGAAGTTGCCGATGTGGTTCACAGGGGAGACTTAAGTGAGGAGTTCCTTGATGGTCTATCCGCCGTTGACCACTGGATGCACAGAAAGGAGATAATTGCTTCTCTAGAGACGGAACATGTGACTCCTTTCTTTTCTGATGTTCTTGGTGAGAGTGTATTTATCAGTCCCGATTCAGTATTTGGAGACCGGTACCTAATTGAGGTAGGCAGAGGATGCTTTAGAAAGTGCAGGTTTTGTGTGGCTGGTCACAGATACGGAAGACCAAGATTCAGAAAGTCTGATGAGGTATTTGACCTGATGGATTCTGTAGCTGACTTCACGAATAGATTTGGACTTGTGGCAGCAACCGTTACGGACTATCCGGGCATCGATGAAGTAGCCGAACACTGTATTGAGAAAGGGTACGAATTATCAGTTTCTTCTCTTAGGCTCGATTCCGTTTCGGATACTCTAATGAAGTCACTCAGATTGTCCAATCAGAGTATTTTCACTATTGCCCCAGAAGGTGGAAGCCAGAGAATGAGAGATGCCTTTGCTAAAGGAATAAGCAGAGGAGATATCCTCAGCGCTTTGGAGCTAGGCAGAAAGCACGGTTTCCGTAGAGTGAAGATGTACTACATCTATGGAGCCGTCTTTGAAAGGCGTGAGGATAGACAAGAGATAGCCGAGATGGCGTTACAGGCTTCAAGCATGGGTTATACAAGTGTGGTTCTTAGTTTGAACCCTTTGATTCCGAAACCGGGTACTCCATTTGAAGAGATGCCGATGGAGTCTCTAAGCGGACTGAGAAAGTACGAGAAGGAGATCAGATCGGAGTTGTTGGTTGAGGGCGTAAAGCTTGACTTCGAGAGTTTGAAGGAATCTCAAGTTCAGTTTGCCCTTGCGAATATCGATAAGAGTCATTCCCGGGAGCTATTGGCACACGTGGAGCGTGGAGTTGATCCAACACCTATTCTGAAAAAATATGCAGAGGAAGTGAATTCGAAACGGAAGGAGTGGAAGAAGCATGGCAAAGAAGAGTATTCTGGTTGTTGACGATGAGCCTTCGATCGTGGAACTCCTTACTTTTAACTTGAAAAAGGAGGGCTATGACGTCCTGAAAGCATATGATGCTGAAGAAGCGCTTAAGATCGCCGAGGACAATGAAACTGATATGTTCATCGTTGATATTATGCTTCCAGGAATGGATGGGTTCGAACTGGTCAGAAACCTGAGAGCAACCGAAAAGTTCAGACAGACACCTGTTATATTCTTGAGTGCTAAGAGTGAAGAATTCGACAAGGTATTGGGACTCGAGCTCGGAGCAGACGACTATATTACCAAGCCTTTCAGCGTGCGAGAAGTTCTGGCTAGAATAAGAGCGGTTTTCAGAAGGATTCAACAGAGCGCACAGGCAAAAGAAGAAAGGCCAAAGAAGATACTTGCGAGAGACCTAGAGATCGATACCGAGAAATACGAAGTAAGGGTAAAAAACCGAATGGTCAGCCTTACTCCTCTGGAATTTGAACTTCTAAGATTCCTGGCAGAAAATGAGGGCAAAGTCTTCAGTAGAGACGTTCTCTTGGACAAGCTGTGGGGATATGATTACTACGGTGACACAAGAACAGTTGATGTCCATATTAGACGGCTAAGAACTAAGATCGAAGAAGATGCCTCTAATCCAAAGTACATAATCACCGTTAGGGGTAAAGGTTACAAGTTCAGAGATCCTGGAAAGGAAGATTGATCCGTTGTTCTATGCTGTCCTCGCTACTGTTGCGGTGATAGCTTTTCTCTTCTTGATTCTGTTCAGACATGAAAGACAGAAAAACAAGAGATTAGAAGCCGCCAAAAGGCGCTTTGCGGATCTTGTAGAAGTTCCGAGAAGCGCCGAGTTTATTTTCATTTATAAGAAGGTTCAGCAGCTTGTTTCGAGCATTAAAGAGGAAGTAACTTCTTTAAATGCAAGAATCGAAGATCTTGTGACGATTTTTGATAATCTGAGTGATGCCTTCTTGATAGTATCAGAGGATGGAAGGATTGATTACGCTAATAAAGCCGCGCAAGAGCTTTCGAGCAAGAAGCTAATTGGAAGGAAGATAAGTGAAGCGATAGACAATTATTACATTGGCGATTTGTTTGAAGATTCGGTAAGAACTAGAGAGAATCAGGAATCTGAGATAACGATCTACTACCCGAAGAGAACGATAAGAGAGTGTAAGATTATGAGAGTCTCCCTGAAGAACGATGTGAGATATCTCATCCTTCTTAGGGATATTACCAAGGAGAAGGAAGTTGAGGCGATGAGAAGGGATTTCGTTGCCAATGTCTCTCATGAGCTTAGAACCCCGCTAACATCTATTCATGGATATGCTGAAACGCTTGCAGAAGATGATCTTGAGGACAAAGATACAGTTTACAGATTTCTTTCAATAATCGAAAACGAATCGGCAAGAATGACAAGATTGATAAACGATTTGCTTGACCTTGAGAAACTCGAATCGGGCGAAGCCTCCTTCAGCAAGGAGGACGTAGAGCTCGGAGAAGTCGTCAAATATGTTATTCGAATTGTCGATCCTCTTGCAGGTGAGAAGGGTGTTATAGTAAATGTTGACGTAGAAGAAGGGATTTTTGTAGAAGGAGATTTTGATAGACTTGTTCAACTTCTTCTGAACCTGATCGATAATGCCGTTAAGTACACCTCCGCTAAGGAGCACGGGCCTAGAGAGATATGGCTAAGATCTTATGCTCAAAATAACCATGCAATGATTGAAGTTGAAGACACTGGTGTTGGAATACCTGAAGACTCTCTGAAGCACATATTTGAAAGGTTTTACAGGGTTGATAAGGCTCGATCAAGAAAGATGGGTGGTACAGGTCTTGGGTTGGCTATTACACGCTTTATAGTCGAAAAACACGGCGGAGTTATTTCCCTTGAGAGCGAGTATGGTACAGGAACGATTCTGAAAGTTAAGTTACCACTGAAGAAGGTGTTTAAATGAGAACTTACGACATAATCATCAAGAAGAGAAACGGCTATTCCAACACTAGAGATGAACTACGATCGCTGATACGGGGTTTTGTAGATGGCTATGTTCCAGACTATCAGATGGCGGCGTGGTTAATGGCCGTGTATTTCAATCATCTTGATGCAGAAGAAAGACTTTGTCTGACAGAGATCATGACTGACTCAGGAGAAAAGATCGATCTTTCGTCCATTAGTGGCATAAAAGTCGACAAACACTCTACCGGAGGAGTGGGCGACAAAGTGACTCTGGTAGTTGGACCGATCGTTGCGGCAGCAGGACTGGTTTTCGCAAAGCTGTCGGGAAGAGGTTTGGGTCACACAGGAGGAACGATCGACAAACTGGAATCGATTCCGGGCTTCAAGACTTCACTTGATATTGATGAATTCAAGCAGCAATCAGAACGAATAGGAATTGCTCTTGCAGGTCAAACCGCACAGGTAGCCATCGCTGACAAGAAGCTCTACGCTTTGCGAGACGTTACGGCCACAGTTGATGAGATTTCACTAATCGCCTCAAGCATAATGAGCAAGAAACTAGCTATCGATTCCGATGGAATTCTTCTTGACGTCAAGATCGGTTCGGGCGCCTTCATGAAAGACCTTGAAGAGGCTAAAGAACTTGCGTTGGCGATGATAGACATTGGAAAAAGAAAGGGAAGAACCACGAAGGCTGTAATAAGCGATATGAACCAGCCACTGGGAATCGCTGTAGGAAACTCGCTTGAGGTAGTGGAAGCAATAGAAACTCTTAAAGGGAAAGGTCCAAATGATTTCAGCTCGCTTTGCAGAGTGATTGCAAGCCAGATGTTGGTAGTTGGCGGTGTTGCAGACGAAGATGATGCACAAGTAATCGTTGATCGCATGATCGACTCTGGTGAAGCCATCGAAAAGTTCAACGAATTCGTCGATGCTCAAGGAGGACCAAAGGATTTCTCGGAGAACTATGAGAGTTGTTTTGACAGGGCCGCCATCATCGAAGAGGTGAGATCTCAGGTGAGCGGATATGTGAAATCGGTTGATGCCGAATCAATTGGATTGATCTGCATGAGGCTTGGCGCAGGGAGAGAACGAAAGGAAGATAGAATAGACCCGGCTGTGGGTATGAGAGTTCTTAAGAAGATTGGAGACAGAGTTGAGAAGGGGGAAACGATCGCCATAGTCTATGCTAATCAAAGGGATAGGTTTGAGAGGGAAACTGTAGCAATTCGCGATTGTTTTTGTGTTTCGGAGGAGAGAGTGCAGGCTCCTCCGATAGTCTACGAGGTACTGTAGGGAGTGCATTCAATGAGACGTATCCTGTTCATTTGTTTCCTGCTAGTTTCATTGGTAACTTCAGCAAAGAATCTGATCTACCTTGACGATAGAGGACAGACAAGGGTCTTCACCGATGCGGTAGTTGTTGAGCGTTCAATGGATTTTGTAAAACTGGACATAATTGGTGAGTTGATAAGGGGGATAGTTGTTTCTCAGTCTCTTCGCCAAGAAGAGACGATAATGATTCTTCCGTCAGGGATTATCGTCTCACTTTCACATGAGACAAAAAGAGCAACCGTGGAGTTTGGAAGCGAATTTGAGAACTCACTGATTATCAGAGATAGCAAGGTTCTAGTCAACGCAGAGTTGCTTGCAGCTATTACAGACAAATCTTTCTTCAGCGAAGCAGAGGCGCTGATCCTCTATTCTCAGCCGGTAACTGTGAAGGGTATTCAAAACACACAGGAAGCGATCTATGTGACCCTTGATAGAGATGTTCTCCCGGACTTTTTCACAATTTGGTGGACCGGAAGCGGATCACTTGCCCTCACTCTGAAGCCCGCGAAAGTAGATCCATTTCTTTCATACGAAGGGATATCTGTGACGACCGGGAGGGGATTTGTGAAAATCTCTGCTGAGAAACCGTGGTCGGACGTTGAGTATGAGATCAAAGGAATGACGCTGATTATAAGAGGTAAAAGTGGTATGGGAAGAACAATACAACAGGAGGCCAGCTTAGATTTCGACCTAAACGTATTCGAGTCTTACTCGGGCGGCCAGAAGTTCACAATGTCTTATCTCGAAATAGACGGCTCGAAGTTCTCTTTTGGAGTTGAACTCGCTAACAATGAAATTGCAGGTCTTGAGAAGGCAACGGATACTCTGAAAAGAAGCGGTGCAGAGATAATGATTAATGGCGGATACTTTGATCAGAACCATAATCTACCAATAGGTCTCCTTGTTCGGGATGGCAAAGTGCTAGGCCTTCCAACTCTCGGAAGACCGGCGATTTACTTCACTGAAGGTGGTGAAGTATATGTTTCAAGAATGGATGTATTCTACACGGCCAAGTTTGGAGACCGTTTTCTTCAAATCACGGGAGTTAACTCTCCGTATAGAGGAGAAGCCGTCTTGTACACAGATGAGTATCGAAACAGTATCCCTGATTTTGATGACTTCACCTATCTTGTAATAAGGGATGGCATGGTTACCAAAAAGGGTTTCGTATCCCGTGTGGAGAAGGGTTCAGATGTGTTGGTTCTTTCGCCATCTTCCGTACAGAAGATAGGGAATAAGGCTTCAGTTGGAGAATTTGTTTCATTTGAGTTGTTGAATTCATATGGGAAGAAGGTAACAGGAGCTGTTGAAGGAGGTCCGATGATAATACATGGAGGCGAGCCTGTAACCAGTTACGAGCGAAACTACTATTCAGCATCTCTACTGGATGTTAGAGCTCCAAGAACGCTTGTTGGAGTTAAAGAAACCGGAGAAGTTGTTTTCATCGTAATTGATGGCTACCAGCAGACTAGCTATGGCTTAACCTTCAAAGAGATGATAGAATTCTTCAAAGACAAGGGATTTGAATCCCTCATGTGTCTTGATGGAGGGAAGTCATCGATACTATCTGTCAATGGTAAAATAATCAATTCGCCGTCCTCGGGAGTGCCTTCTCTTCCAGTAATTATAACTGGATCGCGAAAGTAGACTGAAATAGATTTGGAGGTGGTCAGATATGGACAAGATTACTGTCGATGCCAAGAGAGATATTACACTAATTGGGCACCACGGGTCTGGAAAAACTCAAATTGTTGATGCGATGCTTTATAACGCTAAGTTGATTGATCGTATAGGCATCCTTGCAACCGATTCTGAAGAAGTTGAAAGAGAGAAGAAAGCAAGTTTCTCAATGGGGGTAACAAGTGTTCGCCACAACGATAGCAGGATATACGTCATCGATACTCCCGGTATGTCGGACTTCTATGCTGAGACTGCAAACGGAATCTTAGTGTCAGAGAACATCGTGGTGGTAATAAATTCTACTGCCGGGATTGAGATACAAACCGAAAGGTTTGGTTCGGTCGCCAAAGAGCATGGAAAAGGGATAATTGCATTCTTCAACATGCTGGACAAAGAGAGGTCCGGTTTCGCAGATACACTCGCCGATCTAGGAGACACCTTTGAGAGAACACCGGTTCTTGTGCAGCTTCCAATAGGCAGTGAAGCTGGTTTCAGAGGTCTGATTGATCTAGTGAAAATGAAGGCGTTCATTTTCGAAGATGGTGGCGTATTCAAAGAAGAAGATATCCCGGCAGATCTCAAATCAGCTGCCGAAGAGGCTAGAACAAAAATGATCGAGGACATCGTTCAGAACGATGAGGAGCTGATGATGAAGTATCTAGAGGGAGAACCCCTCTCGACAGATGAGCTTACCTCGGCTTTCAAAAAGGCCTATCTTGGAAATGAAGTGATTCCGGTTCTTCTTGGTTCGGCGGCAAAGAATATCGGAATTTCGCAGCTACTCGATTTTGTGATCGAAGTTGGAAAGAAGCCATCAGAGACATCGCCGAAGGCAGCCACACTTCTTTCCGGAGAGAAGATAGAAGTCAACGCTACCGAAGAAGAGCCGCTTGTGGCTTACATTTTCAAGTCAGTCGTCGATCCCTTCGTTGGAAAGCTGACTTTCATGAAGATACTTTCAGGGACACTCAAACAAGGAGACACTTTCATCGTGGTTGATCAAGAATCCTTGGAGAAAGTCGGACATGTTATGCTTCCCGAGGGTACAAAGGAGATTGAGGTAGATGAGGCTACTGTCGGGGATATCGTCAAGTTGAGTAAGCTCAAGAAGAGCGCTGCAGGTAATACGGTAGCTCACAAGGACAGACAGCTGAAACTCGAATTGCCGGAAATGCCTGAACCAATGATTTCTAAATCGATTCAGCCCAAGTCAAAAGGAGACATCGATAAGATTAGCGGAGGTCTCGCGAGACTTGCAGAGTCCGACCCTACGTTCAAGTGGGAAAACGATCCCGAAACCAATGAAACGGTTATCAGCGGTCTGGGTTCTGTGCATCTAGACATAATGATAGAGAGGCTGAAAAAACTCTTCTCCGTCGATGTCGAAGTAGGAAAGCCGAAAATCGCCTACAGAGAGACAGTGAGAAAGACCGTTGAGGCTGAGTATAAACACAAAAAGCAAACCGGTGGTCACGGTCAATACGGACACGTTCAGATCAGAATTGAGCCTAATGAACGTGGTGCCGGTTTTGAGTTCATTGATAAAATCGTCGGCGGAGTCGTTCCGAAAAACTATATCCCTGCAGTTGAGAAAGGTATCGTTGAGGCAATGAAAAAGGGCGTGCTGGCTTCTTATCCGGTAGTCGATGCAAAAGTAACGCTTTTCTACGGTTCTTACCACGATGTAGATTCTTCAGATATGTCTTTCCAGATAGCTGCCAGGCAGGCGTTCAAGAATGGTATGGGAGAAGCCAATCCGGTAATTCTTGAACCTTTGATGGATGTCGATGTCTTCGTCCCCGAAGAAGCGACAGGGGATATAATGGGTGAGATAACTTCTAGAAGAGGCAGACCGATGGGCATGGAACCTCAAGGGAAGGGCACTTCGAAAGTCGTCGCTCAGGTCCCACTTGCGGAAATGCTTGATTTTGCTAACAAGCTGAGCTCTATAACTAGCGGAAGGGGCTACTTCACCATGAGATTCAACTCTTATCAGGAGACCCCACCAGATGTCCAGCAGAAAATCATTCTTGAACGACAGAGGGAGCTTGAAGAACAGCAGAAGTAATGCTTTTCAGATTGACTAAGCGGGGGGGGGGGTTATCCCCCGCTTTCTTTTGAACGGCAGTCAAGCGCCAGATGTCATAGATTCGAGAGAACTTGGAGGAGACAAGATGCACGTAGGTTATGTGACCTATCTATTGAGACTTTACGGAATAAGTTCATTGAAGGAAAAACGGTCCATCATAAGGCCGATCCTTAGCGACCTTCGAAGAAATTTCAACGCTTCCGTTGTGGAGACGGGAAAACACGATTCGAAGCTGGAAGCAGAGATTACCGTAAGCATGGTTGCGTGCAAAAGAAGCGAGCTGGACTCTCTATTTCAGTCTGTTTGGCAGCGAATGATCTGGAACGGTGTCGAAGTCTATGGAGAGGAAGGAGAGATCTGGTGAAAACTGGAGGTGGGGTATGAAAAGGTTTCTGATTCTAGTTGTTTTCATTATCGGAGCATTTGTCGCATTTTCTGAGCAACTCTACATTTTCAATGGTTTCTCGATTCTCACCGGGGAGGTAGCTTTTGAGAAAGGAAGAGCGGTTATTGAGGTTCCTTATGGTGCCCAAGTTCAACCAGAAACCTTCTCTGTATTTGGGGTGCCTGAGTCTACTACGATCAACTTTGTTCCAGGTGACAGCGTGGAATCGCTATACGAAAGAAATCTGGGAAGACCTGTTAAGTTTGTTTATGAAGACGGTAGAGTTGAGAGACTTGAGGTTGTCTCGCCTCTTCCAGTATTCAGAAATTCATATGGCGAAATCATCGTGAATCCAAAAGGGTATCCCGTTTTCTCCGATGAGTTCAGCCCAAACGCCCGTTTTCTGTTGAACTCCCAGGATAGCTTCAGCGGTCACTCTTCATTTGCGTATCAAGTTAGGAACAACAGCTGGACCACGAGGTACTCGCTCTCACTTAAGGATTTCTCTCTAACGGGTCTTATGATAGTGCATCTTGAAATGGAAACCAATGAAAACGTGACTCTGGTCTCATCAAATCCAGGTTACGGTTATGCAACCAGGGACATGGCGGCAAAGATGGTAAATGAATCTTACTCAGTATCTCCTACTACTTCCGATGCTGAGACGAGACTTTACGAGATTTCCGTTCCTCTGAAACGTGGCACCAACTATATTGCGTTTCTCTCCGAACTCTTTTCTGGAGATAAGAGGCTAGTCTTCAGAGCAAGTAGAGGCGGAAGTAACTTCACCGGAGTTGAAATTGACGTTTATCTGAATGAAGTTCCAATTGATCTTCCGTCCGGCGTCATGGAGGTCTGGAGCGAATCTGTATACTTAGGTTCTGCAGGAATTGGAAATATTGCAAAGGGAGAGAGTGTTGTTCTTCAAAGCATAGCAAGATCAATAGAAGTTTCGGGTAGAAAGACGACTGTGACAACGCTTGGTGATTCAAAGTATAGATATTACAAGAACACTTATTACGTTAGGAACCTTTCCGAGGAGACTGTAACAGTTGAAATTGAAGACTACCTTGGTCAGAACGCCGAACAATTCCACCTGAATTGCGAAGATTGTGATTTCGACTACATAAAAGAAACAGGTATGTGGACTTACACGGTATCGGTCGATCCAGGCGAGGTAGCGGAGGTAGAGGTTGAATATAGGGTACGATATTCTAACTGAAGTTGTTCGTGAGAAGGCAGAAGAGACTTGCTCTCCTGAGAGACTAGAACACATTTCGGGGGTCGAGAGATTGGCAAAGAGACTCAGCGTTGTACATAACTCAGACCCTTTTAAGGCAGCACTCGCAGCCTTGTCGCACGATCTCTTCCGAGATGCGGATGGAGATGAACTTATGCGAAAGGCAGTCTCATACGGGATAGAGCCATCAGATATCGAGAGAAACTTCCCAATTCTTCTTCATGGCAAGGTTGCTGCCTGTTTTCTAAATGAAGAGTTCGGACTGGAAGGTGACGTGTTTGAGGCAGTGTACTGGCATGTCAGCGGGATTCCCGGTATGTGTGTGCTTGGAAAGATACTTATGATTGCCGATATTAGCGAGGAAAGTAGATCCTTTCCCGAGGCCCTCCAGATTCGTGTGGCGGCCGAAGCAGATCTGGAAAAATCGTTTGTTGACGTGATAAGATTGAAAATAACATGGGCCGTAAAGTCGGGCAGTCTCTTGCTTCCTGAGACTGTGTGGACGTGGAATGAATTACTTGGAGGTGCCAATCATGTCTCTAATTAAGCCAAAGAAACGACGTGGTCCGAAGTTGTTGTGGCTGATTATTCTTATCTTAGTAATCGTTGCTGCCGGTGCCGGTTATGTGTATTTCACAATCAGCTCAGTCAGCGGAAGCGATGAGATGAAGGCAAGTTATGTGGACTATCTCTTCCACTGGCAGGAGGGCAGTGAACACGTGTACTACTATTTGAGAACCACTGTGAGCGCCCGGACTTCTGTGGTAACTTTTCCGGTATTTGCAACGATCGAGAACTCCAAAGAGGTTCTTGATCCTCAACTTGGCGCAGAGGCAATGAGATTGGTGCATAGTTGGTTGAACACCAACAGTGACTTCTCATACTTCGTGAATCTTAGTCCTAAGCTGATAAGTGAACTCGCATCGGGATTAGGTGTGAATGCTTCGAATCCCGTTCAGTTAATTGATGCAATGGCCTTAAGAGGGTTCAAGCTGTTCGATTACTGGAAGATAAATGGACTTGCAGAAACAGTAAAGGAAAACGACGGTTCCACTACTCTTACATCTAGGGGGATTGCCGTACTTCTCGACAGACTTGGAAGCTCTTCAAGGATGGCGTATCAGCTGGAAACACTAACTCAGTTTCCTTTGAAGATCTCTGTAGGGGTTGGAGGAGAAACCGTTAGCCGTCTATATCTAAAGCCCGATTCTCTTGACAGTGTGAAGAGAGCACTCTCAAACTGATGAAGTCTGTTCACTTTACCCTTGCAACCATTTCGGTTCTTCAGGTCTTTCTCTTCTTCTTCCTAGTTTTTCTGGTTTTCAGGGATGCATACGGTTCTATGACTGGAAGAGACCTTGTGGGAGAGACAGTGCTGATAGTTGGCATAGATTCTGGAGGTAACTCAAAGGCTGCCGTTGGCGGAAGAACTGACTATATTTCCATAGTCTACTTTGGATCCTCTGGAAAACTTCTCTTGAAAAGTATTCCGAGAGATACAGTTATTTCTTATGGATCAGAGAAAAGGAAGATCAATTCACTATACAACTCATTCGGAATGGAGGCACTTATCAAGGGAGTCGAGGAACTCACAGAAAGAGAAATAACCGGTTGGGTAGTTGTTGATTTCAGCACTGTGACTGAACTGACAAGGTTCACCGGTCCTATAAGAGTTGAAGTGAATTCCTTGATGCATCACGATGACTTTCAGCAGGGACTCCACATTCACTTTGAACCTGGAATACACTTTCTTGAGGGTGAAGATTTGCTCAAGTTTCTGCGTTATAGGCAGGCGGATTCTGGGGATTTGGGCCGGATAGAGAGGCAGAGACTGGTGGTGGAGCAGCTCTTGAAGAACCTTGTTAACGCAGGACCCTCAAAGATAGTCGAGATGATTGACTTCTTGCTCGAAAAGACAGATATCAGCATCGACAAGAAGTCTCTCACGGATTTCGCCGTCGGCTTTTTCACTGGACCGAGGTCTGTCAGCTTTGCCCAGATAGACTACTACATAGATGGAGAAGGTCGGATAATACCTACAGGACCGGGAAGTGATGATCCAGAACCTACAAGGGGTGCAAGCTCTTCACCAAAAATTCTTGTGGTCAATAACATTCCTGATTACAGCACTCGTTTCGGAGATTTTGCCGAGACAATAAAGGCTCAGTGGTCTGCTCAGGCAGGCGTGAAGATAGATGCAACGGGTCTAGTTCCAGAAATAAATGGGATTGAAAAGAGAGGTACATATCTCTTCATTAATAATAGAGCAACGGAAATCAGGGAGCTATTCTCTAAGGCTCATGTATATCATAGACCTATAGTAATGGTTACTTCAAGCTTTGGGGGACTGGACTACTACTACGGCCTGATCGATTCGCTTTCTGAAAACAGATTCTACCCGTCCAATTATGATGCTTATGTATTGCTTGGCGTAGGAGGAAAGTAGCTAGATGAGGAGCATTTTCAGGGATTTCACTTATGACTATTTCAGTATTCTAAGCTATCCGAAGGAAAAGTGGGGAGACTTCTGGGCTGCATACAGAGAAAAGCATCCAAGGGTACTCGAAGAATACATGTTCAAGAACAATCTAGATGACAGAACCCTCTCAGGAGAGATTGAGAAACTGGAAAGAAGGGAGATAGACAGACTTTCTCATTATTGGGAAAGTCATGGTCCTATCGAGAAAGGGAGGGTCCTTAAAAATCTTGGAAAGATATCGTCACAGCTTCACCTGGAAAGGGAAGACTTTGTGATCCACATTCTGGGTGCTCTGGGAAAACAAGAGCATCTTATCGTTCCAACTTCAAAGGGAAATGTAGTAATGATAGATCTTCTTCATTGCTGGAGTGAAGGCAACATAAAAGACTTCTCTGCCGTAGCCATGAGGGCATTGGAAGACTTCATAGAGTATTCCGAAATGAACGTTCGCATTAGTATGTCTATGGAGGAGAAGGTACAGAGATTTGACCGTTTACTCAAGTACATAGAGATGAGCACTAAGGGATGCGGTTTCGATGAGAAGATGACGATTGTTTCGAAGCTTCTCGACAAGTATGTAGACTACTATAACTGGACAGGCTTCTATCTTTCCGATGGAGATAACTCCCTCATACTGGGACCGTATGTGGGCGAACCCACCGAACACGTCAGGATAGGCTTCGGTAGCGGAATTTGCGGCCAGGCGGCCGAGACGAAGAGTGTATTTCTCATACCAGATGTTTCACAGGAGACCAACTATCTTTCGTGCAGCGCGCGTACCAAGTCAGAGATCGTACTACCCTTGATTGTCGATGAAAGAGTCATAGGTGAACTGGATATTGACAGTCATTTTCAAAACAGTTTCGATGATCTTGATCGGGAATTTCTAGAAAAAACTTGCAGACTCCTCATAGAAAGCTGAAAGCGCCTATTATTGGGCAATATGGTTTTGTAACGTTATTAAACTATAAATGACATTTTATCTTTGGCATTCCTTCATAGTATCGATGCTACAATAACTTGATTATTTTATAGGAGGGATGCCGTAGTGCACATTACCCCTGAGGTAAGAAAGGCCGCAAGAGAAGTAAAGACACCATTCTTGATAATGGATATGGATTACGTTAGAAACAACTATTTCGACATTGTAAGCCATGTTAGGAATGTTCAGGTGTTTTACGCGGTTAAAGCGAACTCACACCCCAGGATTATCGAGACTCTTCGGGACCTCGGCAGTAATTTCGACGTAGCATCGCGCGGAGAGATTGAGAAACTTCTCTCACTTGGAATTGGTCCAGAAAGAATGAGTTTTGGAAATACGATCAAGAAAGTAGAGGATATTGCGTACGCTTATTCCGTTGGAATAGACTACTATGCTGTCGACTCGGAAATGGAAGTGGAGAAGATAGCCGCCCACGCTCCCGGAAGCAAAGTGTACGGAAGAATCGCTACGAGCGGGGGCGACTGCGACTGGCCTCTCTCAAGAAAGTTTGGAACCGATGTGAACCATGTCATTTCAATAATGGAATACGCCGATCAGCTTGGACTTGACGCTTACGGAGTAAGCTTCCATGTTGGTTCTCAGAATTACAACGTCAATAGCTGGGACGACGCCATAAGAGATGCCTCGGAAGTATTCAAGACTCTGCGCTCGAAGAATATAAACCTTCGCATGCTCAACCTTGGTGGAGGGATGCCCGTTAGGCATGTTAGAGAAATCAAGTCTGTTAAGTCATATGGCGACATAATTAACAAAGCACTCGACAAGTACATGTCTTCAGTTTCTAATCTCGAGCTCTTCATAGAACCAGGAAGATCGATGGTAGGAAATTCCGCTGTTCTCGTTAGCCAGGTTATTCTTAGAAGTAAAAAGGGTGAAGAAGAGTGGGCGTACATTGATGCCGGTGTATTTCACGGTCTTACCGAAACGATTGAAGGCTTCAGATACGAGGTGTTGACAGAAGGAAAGGTCGATGATACAAAGATTTCTTTCCATCTTGCAGGTCCCACGTGTGATTCCGTGGATACGATCTATCATGAAATCGATCTTCCGAAGAACATTGGTTACGGAGACATAGTATACTTCATCAATGCCGGTGCTTACACAACCGAGTATGCTACTAATTTCAACGGTATTGACGCTCCCCGAGTTCTCTTTGTAGAAGACTTTGTGGATGCTGAGATGCATATCGACGGCGACTTCATAGAATGAAAGAGCCCCGAAAGGGGCTCTTATTGTAATGTCAAAGAAATCTTCTCAAGCGTTCGAACTCCTCTTCTGAAAGTAGATCACGTCTGTAGAGCTCCCAGAGAACTTTTGAGGCTACTTCCTGATCCTTCAGACTGCTCAGCTCACTTCTCAACTGAACGATTCTCAACGTTCTCTCTTCTGATTTCACGTTTTTGAGATCGTTCAGAACAGGAATATACCTTACAAGAATATCTCTGGAGAACTCTTCGGGACTCTTCTCCTTCACTTTCGTAAAGACTTTTCTAGTACGGGCGAATCTAGCATAAGCAGGCTTTGCGAACCAACCGATTATCGCACCGGCCACAAGGCCACCAATATGAGCTGCGTTGCTTATCCCTGGAATACTGAAGCCGAGAAACAAGTTGATCAATATGATAGGAAGTAGGGAGTAGCCGGTTATCGAGCGTAGCGCGACAGGAGTGTCATCTTTAAGTCCCAAAGTGAAAAGGATACCTACGAGTCCGAAGATAGCGCTGCTCGAGCCAATAGTGAATGCATTAGAAAACGCAGCAGCACTCAGGCTCCCGCTAATTCCCGTAATGAAGTAGAAGATGAGGTACCACTTCATACCATAAACTCCTTCAACTATGTGTCCAAGCTGAAATAGAGCCCACATGTTGAAGAGAATGTGCATCAGATTTCCATGAAGGAAGAGAGCGGTCAGAGGGGTGTAAATGAGGCCATTTGAAAGAGCAAACCTGCTCACCCCACCATAAATCGTTATCAAGTCGCGATAACTGACGCCCATTGGGCCCCTGAAAAGCCCCATGATCATAACAAAAAGATATACAACGACATTTATTATTATCAAAGTTATGGTTGCACTTCTGAATCGGATCAATTTCCTTCCTCCTGCTAAACTAAAAGTCTTGTGAGCCTGTTGAACTCATTTTCCGTAAGTAACTGCCTCGAAAGTAGATTATTGAGCAGAGATAAAGCCTGGTCGGATTTCAGATCGCCCAGATCTCTGAATAGAGAAGCGATAATCTCTTTTCTTCTTTCGCTTTCGCCGGTCGTGGCAAGACTGGAAGAGTATTTCTCCAGGATTTCTTTGTCTTTCGTTTTTGGACTCTCTATTTCCTCTTGCTGATGCTCCTGAATCGCCTTTCCCTTAAATGAAATATCTAGCTCGTCAAGCTTCCTCTCGATCTGGTTGTGAAATCTTTGTATAGCGGCCAACCTGTATCTCATGAACCAGCTAAACAGGCCGTAGGTTACGAGCGTGAAGACTACCATCACAACTATAGACAGTGGCTTGACAATCAACTCAGGGATGTTCCTGTGTTTGCTCTCAAGTGACTGTATCTTCATCTCGTCGTTGTACAGCATTGTGATCAGCTTCCCATAAAGAAACAGAGAAGCGATTCCTGTCAAGAAGAACAACCAGCTGGAGAGAACGTAGCCAGTGCCGAGCAGCGTCATCAGTTCTTCCATGCTGGGAACATCGAGGTTGATGTCTATGTTTTCAACAATGGCCTTGACGATATAAAGACCCGTCAAGTTCATTGTCAAATAGCTGGCGGAGTACACAATTACCCAGACTCTGGAATTACTTGTGATTTTGAGCTCAAGAATTTGCTCCGGCCTAACGAGGCCCTTTGTTTTCATATTCTTTATGTGTCTATCGCGATTCCAGGCAAGAATATACCAGATATAGAGGCTTATTGTCATTCCGATAACCGACATCGTCATCGACACGGAAGCACTCGAAAAGAAAATCGAAGCGTAAGTTAGGAAACCCCCTAGAAAAAAGATATATGGAGGAAGCTTTATCATTTTTTTGGTAACACCTCTTTGGTGAGATCTACTGTAACTGTTTCCGATTTTTTATATAGAACCATCCCTGGCTTAGCTCCTTTGGGCTTTCTTATGTTTTGAACTTCGGTATATACTACTTCCACCTTCCCAGATTGCTTTCCTCTTGAATACATTGCTGCAAGAAAAGAGCCGTAATGGAGAGCATCTGAAGTGATCTCTTTTCCCGCTCTTTTAAGTATAACATGGGCTCCGGGAATGCCTCGGGCATGAAACCACAGATCATTCCTGGAAGCGTTTTTCGTTATGTCGTCATTCTGAAGATTGTTTCTTCCCACGAGGTACTTCATTCCATCTCTTTCGAAGACTCTCGGTCCGTAATTCTGAACCTTCTTTTTCTTCTTTCTTTCGCTCTTGCCTTTGTGAATTATTCCTGCTTCTTCCAATTCCGATGAGAATTCCTGAATATCGTCAATTGTTTCTGCCTGAACGATCATCTCTTTCAGCTGCTCCAAGTAATCGCTTTCAGCACGAAGTATTCTCAGCCGTTTCTTCACTTGAAACTCTTTCCGCCGTGACTTGCTGAAGTACTTGAAAAAGAGTTGCGCGTTTTCCGATGGCGTCAGTCTCTTATCGAGCGATATTTTAACCTTGCTAGAGCTTTCCCAGTCATCAAGCTCCACTTCTGACTGTCTTTCCTTCAACCGGTAAAGATTTGCGACGAGTAGCTCTCCGTATCTTCTGAATTCTTCATAGTTTTCCACTTCTGCAAGCTCTTTCTCAAGCTTCTCGGCTAATAGGAAGAGTCTCTTTGAAGCTCTCTCGATTTTTCTGAGAATCGTTGACTTTCTCCTGTCAATCTCGGTTTCAACCCCTATCGATTCAAGAGTCTTGCTGATCGCCAGGGATGCCGGAATCTTCTCACAATGACCCTTGAAATCAAGAGGGATTGGAGAAAGCTCAGTTCCGTTCTTGGCTTCAAGAGTGAAAAGAAAGTCGTCACTGGAGTTCTCTACCAGACTCTTCAAGAATTCGGCAGTCTCGCGGAGCCTTTCCTTTCCAAGTGCAAGAGGAGGAACGTCTTCAAGCTGAAGATATCCGACTATGTTTTCAGTTGTTGCTCGTGAGAGGCCAGTAAAGGATACGCTGATTGCCTTCGAAAGAATCTGATTAGACTCTTGAAGAGTGGAGACAATTTCTTCAGCTGACAGTTCTCTCAAACACCTTCCGGGGCTTTCGGGAGAATAATACTTAAGTCCTCTAACCAGAGACCTCTTAGAAGTAATCATCTCTTTGAATGTTTGCTCTATCATGCCTTCTTCATCAAGCACTATCATATTCGAGCCCGGGCCAATGAATTCAGTTACAATAGAGTACTTCGTCCTTTCGCCAAAGGCATCCCTTCCTTCGAAGTCTAGCCTCAGTATTCTGTCCATTTCCTTCTGCTCTATTCCTGTGACAAAGAAACCGTTCAAATGTCTTCTCAAGAAGATGCTGAAAGGGGTTTCTAGCGACGGGGAGTTCCGATCTCTTTCAGATGCAATTACATATGGAGAAGAGGGGTTTACGGAAATCTCGATTCCCATCTTTGACAGCTTAAGAAAGAATTCCGTCTTTCCAATCTGATATACCTGCCGAAGCTGCGTTCCAAGACCAGTTGAGATCTCTGCTAAGACTCTCTGAAGAGTCAACCCGTCGAATACCATACTCTATTCAGCTCCTCTGAACTAATGAACCTGTACTTTCCAATTCTGCCTTGAAAAAGTGAGAAGATGGTTGATCCTGATCCTGTCATCATCGTTACGACTGCATTAGGTTTCTCTGACGAGGATTTAGAATAATGCTCTTTGATCTCCGCAAAGCAACTGAAGATGGGATTCTGAAATGAATTTAGAGAAAGATTCTTTATCCCAAGGCTATCACGAGCTTTCAGGGCTTTATAGTATTGCTCGGCCCCTCTCTCATCAATTCCAGGAAAGAAATCCCGTTCATCTATTAATCTGTATGCCAGTACTGTCAAGACCTCAACCTCCGGAAAGCTCAAATCAACGGAATATCCCGTTACATCGCCAGGATAACTAAGAATCTCGCCTCTTCCCGAAGCTATTGCTGTTCCACCTCTAAGAAAGAAAGGGACATCGCTACCGACCATCGATGCCATTTCGATCAGTCTTTCAGGTTCGATTTCGAATATCTGAGCAAAGAATCTCAGTAAAGAAGCGGCATCTGAACTACCTCCACCCAAACCTCCTCCTGGAGGAATCCTCTTCTTCAGTTCCATTCCAATTTTGATCTTTCTCCCAGTCTGCCTTTCAACTTCAGTAAGCGCTTTGTGAAGAGTGTTCTCTTGATTCCAGCTAATGTCGGTATTGCATTTGAAGTAAGTCTCACTGACTCCTGGAGTAAGGATCAGCTCATCAAATAAATCTATTGTCTGGAAGACGGAGCTTATGTTATGAAATCCGTCACTTCTCCTCTTATCTACTGCAAGATACAGGTTTATCTTTGCCGGACATTTCAACGAGACAGAAGATATCCCAAAACGATTTGAGACCATGTTTCCATCTTCTCCCTATATTTGTAAAGCATTGCCAGGTCGACCATCTCACCCGTGAACTTTTCTACTTCGTTAAATCCGTTGAAATCCACCTCTGCCAAGTATACAATACCCATGTGGACCCTGCTTACAGCCGTCTGAAGGTCATTCAAGATTCCCAAGTATTCAATTGAGTGAATTTCCACCGAGACTTCTTCTCGGATCTCCCGTTCGAAGCCATTCTCAAATGCCTCCCAGGGATACGCTCCGTCTTCTGGATTGATGTGACCCCCGACACCTATCGAATACATGTCGTGAAGACGCGCCTCTCCTTGCTTCTTAGTTCTCTTCATGAGGAGGTGTTCATTTCCATTCTTGAAGACCGCATAAGGTATTATTTGCCTCATTGATTCATCATGCTCTGCATCGGAACGCGGTACGAACCTTCCGAATCTCCTGACGCGTTCTCTAATTTCATCCAAAGGAAGAGCCAACAACCCGTTACGGGTTGCCAGCTCTCCTAGACAGTCAACATCGACTACGAGAACTCTCTCTTCCAAGCCTTTCTCCTTTGCTACCAGATCATCTCGGCAGCTTTGATTACATATGGATCAGTTATTACCTGGGGTGCTACACTGTCATAATTCATAACTACAACTGCAAAATAATTATCCTCACTCCAAAGTGTTCCATATTTCGATTCGTGAAGGTACGCTGCGGGAACAATTGCCTCTTCTCTAAAATCGCCGCTTACTTCAGAAAGATAGAATTCATTTTTAATATTGTATATATGAGTTGCTCTGTAACTTGAACGATCGATTTTCACAAGATATATTAGAGTGTCTGGACTATCCAGAACAGCCTGAGAAACGTTCAGTGATACTATCCAGTCTCTTACTCTCCATCCTGAATCTAGTCCTACAAGACTCTGCGGCTCGATTCGCATCTTGAATCGGTTGTGATCAATATCCACAAGCTTAAACCAGTTCTCCATGGTTGTAGAAACAGATGTCGAGGTGCTGTTTACAACGTATTCAGCATCGCCATGAAACACCACTTGTGCAGCCGGAAGAATGCTTTCATTTTTAGGGTATACTCCCCAACCGATTCTGTTGTAGTAAGCAGTTGAGTGCAGAGCCTTGCTGAGTTTAAAAAACACAGGAGTCCTTACCGAACTTGATCTACTACCATCCAAATAATCCTCAAACCACAAGTCTGGTGTATTGAACCCAAGACTCTTCTCGAAGACCTCAACCAATACATCGGGTATTTCGCTTACGTGTTTCGTAATCTCTGAGCTGTAGTTCGCATGATCTCCACTTGCACTGGTTCCAGAGATTTTTGCGGTAATCTTGATTTCGAAGTTTTCGTAAACAGGAAGGTAAACGACAACTTTCGAGTTTCTGTCGCTCGGGATTACTTTGACCAGGTCATTTCTCGATATCCAGTTAGAACTCCCTTGAGGTTTGGCATCTACTGACCACTGGTAGTTCGACGATTGATCTGGCATGAATAATAGTGCGTTGGCTTCAATAACGACCGGCTTTCCGGGTTCCCATCCGATTCTCTGCGCTAGAAGCAGGATGGTTCCTTTAATTGGGAAACAAGAAGAAACTGTGAACGCAACTACTACTAATACACTCAATATCAAGAACAATTTCGCTCTTTTCATTTCGATCCCCTCCCTTTTAGGTATTTCCTGACAAATTCATCTTCCTCTTGTTCAGCAAGACCGTCCAGTCTCGCACAGAACAGTCTGTCAAGCGCTTCCCTGATCTCCGGTCCTTCTTTCATGTCGTATTTCTCTATTAGCGTGTTTCCGTCGACTGTCAATCTTGTTTCGCTCAGTCTCTTCAGATAAGAGAAAAACAGGAGGTCATAATCATCATCGAGGTGGCTGTCAACGAAGTTCAGGGTTTCCGGTTTCCTTGTTCTAAGCAAAACATGAAAATGAGAAGGCGTTTTGGGCTTCTCATTTACTATTCTACCAGCAGTGTCTATTGCATCAGTAAGCCTGTCGAGAAAGTTTCTCGTAAGTCCGTAGCGTTCGATACACCATTCAACAGCCTCATTATCGCTATTTCTTAGCATAATCATCAAGAGAGTGTAGAATATTTTGTCTTCTCCTATGATCGAAGCGTTTCTGTCTCTTCTGCAGAAGTACCTGTCAAGCATTATATCGGTTTCTCTATCAAATTTCGACTGTGGGAAGAGCTTCTCAGTTACGCCAAACCCCGAAAGCCTTCTCAAAGCCTTCAAAGGAAGAGGTTCATAGAGAGTCTTGATCAACTCATCCCTAAGCCGCTGACCTGTCACTCTATCAAGATAGCCTTCTGCAGCGCACTGCTTCAATAGTTCGGCAGTTCTCACTTCAATTTCGAATCCAAAGCGTTGTTCGAACCTGACGGCTCTGAGAATTCTGGTCGGGTCCTCAATAAAACTAAGTGGATGAAGCGCCCTTATCACTCCTTTTGAAAGATCCCTTCTTGAACCAAAAAAATCGATCAGAATCCCAAACTCTTCCTGGTTAAGTTTCACTGCCATTGCGTTTATTGAGAAGTCCCTTCTATATAGATCTTTCTTGATCGTGCTCATTTCCACTTCCGGAAGCATTGCAGGCTTCTTATAATACTCAGTTCTAGCGGTAGCTACGTCGATTCTCAGCCCATCGTTGAAGAACATCGAGCTTGCAAGGAACTCTCTGTGTTCTACGATCTTGATGTTGAAATATTTCTTGAAAGTCTCGGCAAAAGCGTTTGCGTTTCCCTCAACTACAACATCCAGGTCAAGATTCTGTTTGTTAAGAAGTAAATCTCTGACAAAACCCCCAACGATATATGTCGGCATATTCAATTCGCTCCCGACCGCTCCAAGAAATCTCAACATTGTTACTATTCGCTTTTCCACACGTTCCTCGATGAGATCTTCGATAGGAAACTTCGAATAACTCTGATCACTGTCATTGCCTCCAGGGTCGATTATCCTCTTTCTTCCAAAAGCGCTTTTCAGCAAATCAGTTCTAGTAACGATTCCAATTAGTATGCCGTTGTCGATAATCAATATTGCGGTTGTATCGTTCTCTACCATCTTGTCAGTCGCCGATTGAACTGAATCATCAGCAGACGCTGTAACGAAAAAGCGGTCCATGACTTCGATTATTCTTCTTGTTGCAAGTCCGTGGCGAACGGCTTTTTCAACGTTTCTGTACTTCGAGACACCCACTATCTTTTCGTGGTCTACCACTGGAAGTGTGTGATGACCGGTTCTGTGCATTATCTTGAAGACGTCCTCCACTTTCATCTCGGCTAGTACTGTTCTTACAGGAGAAGACATTATTTCCCTGACTTTTATAAGACGATCGATGTTGTCTTCGAAGTTCCTGATTATCTTTTCTTCGGCATCTTCAACAGAGCAACCTTCAAAGTAGCCGAGAGTGTAAGACCCGCCGCCGTTCCTTAGAACTCCCTCGAGTTTTGCCGTGTCTAGACTCATGTATCGTGATCTCATTGTGAAATAGACTCTGTTTTTGGTCTCGAGCAAGACCACTAGATTCTCGACCCCCAGAAACGACCAGAGCTTCTCCACAACGAGACTGAAGCCGCCGGGTAGAGAGTCTCTCTTTGCAGTTGCGATATTGACTTCCACGCCCCTGACGAGTTTGCTCTTCAAACCCAGGATCAGCGATTCAACAAGTCTCTGCTGGGCCGAACTTAACCTGTAACTGGAGTAAACTCCCAGGTCGTCCGGCTGGGCACCGATATCTATAAGCCACGCTGCCGTTCTGAGATCCTGTGCTTTGGTCGAGGCATGGGTGAAGTTTCCCGTTTCCCTGTAGATGGCCGTTGCAAATAGAGTTGCCTCATTTCGGGAAATCTCCTTTTTCTTCTTCCGCAATTGGTTGCACAGTAGAGTAGTGCAGGACCCCAGTTCTCTGAAAACCCCGATCTGATTGCCCGAAAGATTTGTCCTGTGATGATCGAAAAACCTTAATTCTGTGTTCTTTCCGATTATTCTTTGCAAAGAAGAGGGAATCCTCTTTATATCTGATGTGTCAACAATAACCACAGAGGAGAGATCGGAGATCTTCAGCTCGTTGATGTAGTAGAAAGACAGCAGAAGGCTTTTCGAAGAAAGGAAGCTCTTCAACGCAGGAACAAGCTGCCCTCCAAAGACGATAATGTGATCTGGATAGAGCTTCTGAGCTGCAACCGCAGATGCGAACGCATCGAAATCCGGATTACGGTGAGTTGTTATTACTTTCAAAGATGTTCCACCTCTTAAGTTTTTCGTAAAGCGTGCTCTTGCTTATCCCGAGAATCTTCGCAACTCTTGTTTTGTTTCCTTCGTTTCTCTCAATTAGCCAGTAAATGTAGCGCCTCTCCAGCTCGTCGAGAGATACTTCTTCGAATCTAAAATCGTCTTCGAGAGCATGCTTACGTTCGGGAGTTGTCGAACGGGAGAGGCTTTTCAAGGTACCGTTCACCGCAAGGATTGACAACAGCCTGTTACGTAGTTCACGCACATTCCCTGGCCAATCGTAGTCCTTCATGCTTTCGGTAAACTCTTCGGGTACTTTTGAGATCCTCTTCATGCCAAGCTCGTCACAAAGCGTAGGCAAAAAGTGACTAATCAGAAGTGGGATATCTTCTCTCCTCTCCCTTAAGGGGTCAATCTTCAGTCTCACGACGTTCAGTCTGTAGAAGAGGTCACTTCTGAAGACACCTTCAGCCACGGCGATCTCCAGGTCTCTGTTCGTTGCCGCTATTACTCTCAAATCAAGCTTGCGAGAATTGGTACCTCCCAGTCTCTGGCTGCTAGATGTCTCAAGCACTCTCAAGAGCTTCACTTGCATAGGAAGAGGCATCTCCGATATCTCGTCCAGAAAGAGTGTTCCGCGATGAGACTCCTCGATCAAGCCGGGTTTTGAGTTCATTGCTCCGGTGAAGGCTCCTTTCTCATAACCGAAGAGTTCGCTTTCGAATAGATTCTCAGGAATAGCACCGCAGTTTATCGGAACGAACTTCTTTCTTCCGCTTTTTTGATGAATGGTTCTTGCAACGACTTCCTTTCCGGTACCGCTTTCGCCTTCAAGGAGGACTGTCACCTTCTTTGGAGCAATCATTTCAATCGTTTCCTTCATGCGAATAACGCTTTTGCTATTTCCAAGTATCTCTACGGGTGGTTCCGCAACTACCATTTCTGCAAGGTTATCTCTCTCCCGAGAAACCTCCGAGAACTCTATTGCTCGCTTCACTTCAAGGAGTGCGTGAGTCAAGTCGAAGGGTTTCTCAAGGAAATTGAAGGCGCCATTTCTTACGGCTTCAATTGCAGTGTTGATGTCTCCGTGTGCTGATACTACTATTACAGGTGTATTCGCCGAGGCCTCAGGAAGAATTTCAAGTCCCGAACCGTCGGGCAGTCTCACGTCAAGAATCAGACAGTCGAAGATTTCTTCGGATATCTGCTTTTTTGCCTGCGCCAGGTTATATACCTGTACAACTTCGTATCCCTCTTCTTCCAATGCTGCACCCAGCAGTCCGTTGAAAGCGAGATCGTCGTCAACTAATAGAATTCTACTCCTCATTTACTTGCCTCCTGAAGGTCAAAGCAAATACTGTTCCCCTTCCGGGTGAGCTCCTCATTTTCAATCTTACATCGTTCTCTTCGCAGAAACTGTGGACGAGGTACAGTCCGAGCCCCGATCCCTCTGACTTAGTTGAGAAGAAAGGTTTGAATATCTTTTGCTGAGCCTCTGAGTCTATCCCCTTTCCGTTGTCGGCTAGAATCAGCGTCAGAAGTTCTCTTGATGCCCTTACTTTTACGAGGATCAGACCTTTTCCATGAGTAGTTGCTTCTACAGCATTCATGAAGAGGTTTTTTATCACATTCTCGAGTCTACCTTTTTGTATCAACACAGTTCCCTTATCAAGAGAGACTAAACTAAGCTGAATCTTTTTTTCGGAGAAGATTGATGACATAAAGCTGGCGATTTTGCTCACCTGCTCTGACAGATCGACTCTTTCAAACTCTTCTCCATATCTGAAGATCTGTAGAATACCCCCAACCCTGCTTTGAAAAGAATTTAGCTCTCTCGACAGAGTCTCAATGTATTCAGCTTTATTTGTTCTCTTGAACAGATCAAGTGCCAGTCTAACATTTGCGAGAGGTTGTTTGAGTCCATGTGCAAGGTCGGCGACTGTCTGAGCGTCTACTGCGTATCTTCTTGTCTTTTCAAGAAGCTGTTTTGTCTTCCACTGACTGGTCTTGTCGGTAAGAGTAAGCAAGAAACCGCTCTTTTTCTTATGTGCTACTGAAACTTGGTAGCGTTTTCCGAGTTTCTTACTGTAAACTTCGTACTGCCCTTCTTGAAGAGGAAAGACTAGGCCTGTTCTTCTTGTGAATCTGTCGATTCGCAGATACCTGGCACCCTGGCTTCCATAGGAAAAACTCTTGATGAATGCCTCGTTCACTAGGTCGAAATTCCCTTTCTCGTCAACCGAAACAACGGCAATATCGAGAGTATTAAGGAGTTCCGAGTAATCCATGTATAGTTTCTCATAGTAGTTTCTCTCTTCTTCCACCTGGAGAGAGAGATTCCTGTAGAAACCATATATCTCGTTGAACTGACCATCAAGCTCTCCAATAGTCTTTTTCTCACCTGTACGGACAAGCCTTATTAGCCTTTCGAGTTGCCTAACTAGTGTGAAATAAACGGTAACGGTCGATGTGGCCGCCAAAACAACTACTAGAAAAACTCTCTCGAGACTGAAACCGTATAAGAGGGAGAACAGGAATCCTGCGCCCAGCACTACTCCGCCTACGATGTAGTGATAGCCTGGTTTGAACAGACCTCTATCAGACTTTGACAAGCGTTATGGGTTCTCCTTCTTCAATAGAAAGGAAATGCTGTGCGCTTCCCTTGTTCACAGTTATCTCCAAAAAACCGGCTGAATCGAAGTGAGCCATCAGGTTTCCCGGGTTGACATCGTAATAAGTGTTTCCAAAGGTCAGCTTGAAGGGTCTTCTCCCTTTAACTATCTCAAGAGTATCGCCTTCTTCCAGATCCTTTCCAAGAGATGCTGGAATATTGGTCTCGAGGTTCCCAAAGTGATCATAGAAGGCGGTCTCTCCCATAATCGTATTTCCATCTCTGACAGGCTTCTTGTATTTCAAGTACTCGAAGTTCATAAGTCTTGAACCAAGCTTTTCTGGCTCGACTCCCGCATCCACATAGGCAGCCACTGGAGCGAAGATATCTCTACCGTGGAAGCTTCTCGAACTGCCTCTGTGGTATTCTCTGTTTTCCAATTCACGAATCTCGTGAATACCATACTCTTCCCCAACAAATGTGAACAAACCGTTGTCGGGACCAACAAGCCGCCTTCCATCCTTAAGAATCATCATTATTGGCTTTCTCGAAGTTCCCACGCCGGGATCGACAACTGCGAGGAAGACTGCATCCTTGGGAAGATCCCTTATTACTCTTTGCACGACGTATGCTCCGTGTTTAATGCTGAAAGGTTTGATATCATGGCATATATCTATTATCTCCGCCTTTCTATTTACTTCTTTAATCGCGGCTTTAGCTACACCAACATAGTAGCTGCTTAGTCCCCAGTCACTCAAAAATGCTATCACAGTTATCCCTCCATAATAGGACGATAGAAGAGAACACTCTTTCTACGCCTTCTGATTCCAGCTTATAAAGATTTGAATCGGTCTTACAGTCTGTGGCTCCGAAGCCGGGAACTTGTTTGCCGTAATTCGAGACGAACCGGGAAAGCTGTTCTTCTCTACGGTGCTCAGATGGAAGTAGCAACACTGCAACAACCTCTGCCTTTTCTCTCAGGAAATCGATGTGCCAGTGCCGTTTCTTTCGCTCAACGAGGTGCCTCTTAACTCGTTCTGAAAGAGATTTCATTGCCGATCCAACGTAAAGATAGTATCCCGTTTCCAGAGACCAGGCCTTTCCACGAGAAGAAATCTCTTCCGGCTCCTTCAAAAAAAGTAGAATCAAATAGCTTCCCTTATTTTGATACATGATGTAGATATTATACGACAACAAGTTAGTCAGATAAGGAGATGGCAGCGAACGGAAGAGGAGCATAATATATAATTTACTAGAGGTGATTTGAATGGCTTTTGTTGAAGTGATGAGGGACAGTATCGCAGAGAATGTAAGAAGGATTAGGGAACTGGCTAAGAACAGTGGGGTAGAAATTGCCGGAGTGACTAAGGTCGTGTGCGGCGATCCCAGCATAGTAGATGTACTGTTGAAGAACGGCATTTCTGAAATTGGCGAGTCAAGGCTGGAGAACATATCGAGGATTAAAGGCTCTGGAATGAAGGCCGATTACCTCCTGCTCAGACTTCCTGAACAGGCTAGATTCAGGGAAGTAGTGGAGCTAGTAGACACGGTTCTGATAGGGAATTTGGAGACTTTGGTCAGACTCAATGAAGTATCGACTGAAAGCGGCAAAGATTTGAAATTCATATATATGATCGATACCGGAGACCTCAGAGAGGGAGTCATGTATTACGAGGCTGAGGCAATTCTTATGAAGGCATTCGAGATTGCCGGAACGAATCTCGATGGAATTGGGACAAACCTCGGGTGTTTCGGCGGAGTGATAGCCTCTCCCGCCAAATTCGAGATACTTTTAGACCTGGGAGAGTCGCTTAGAAAGGCAACCGGATACTCCATGAGGAGATACTCAGCAGGAAACACCGCTTCGCTTCCTCTTCTCGAAGATGGAACGCTTCCCAGAGGCATAAATCACTTCAGATTGGGTGAATCTATCATGTGTGGAACAGATGTCACTAACAACCGAAGAGTTCCGGGAACCCTACAGAACACATTCACTCTCGTAGGAGAGATTATTGAACTTGCAGAGAAGCCTTCCATACCAATTGGCGATATCGGTCATGATGCCTTTGGTCGGGTTCCAAGGTTCGTAGATAAAGGGAAGAGAATGAAGGCAATACTTGATCTTGGTGAACAAGATGTGGTTCCCTCCGGATTGACACCTTTGGTAAGTGGATGTGAAATAATCCATGCTTCGAGCGACCATCTGATAGTGGATGTAACCGATTCCGAGAAGTCCTTTGCTGTTGGTGACTCGATTCCCTTCAGAATGTCTTACGGAGCTCTGTTAAGAGTTATGACATCTCCCTATGTGAGGAAGGTGTACTTATGATAAAGCTTCTGAAAAAGAGCGATCGGAGCAGAGTTGAGGAGATCGTAAAGACGATCTGGGAAGGAGATGACTATATCCCCCTGGTTTTTGACAAGTGGGTAGACGACCCCTTTTGCTATTTCATGGGTTTTTGGAGTGAAGGAGGATTAATTGGAATAGATAATCTAAGGCTCTTCTCCGACAAAGTGGGCTGGATGGAAGGGATGAGAATAGACCCCGCCTTTCAGGGAAGGGGATACGGGAAAGAGTTGGGCAAAGAGATGTTGCAGTTGACCAGAGATCTGGGGCTTGAAAGGCTTTATTTTGCAACTTACTTTGACAACACGGCTTCGATCAAGATGAACGAAGCTTTTGGCTTCGAACGAATAGCTGTCTTCACAAATCTGGAGAAGGAGATTGACGAATTGACTCCCTTTTCCTTCAATCTTCTGGAAAGCGACGAGATTCCGGAAATCGATGATCACATCAGCGAAGACTGGTCATTTATTCCAAAAGAAGTTCCAAACAAGACCAGTTTCCTGATACATCCTGTGCAACTTTCAGATGGCGCTAACTGGGCGGTTTTGTCGATAAACTCCAAGTTCAATGATTGTCTTGACATCAATTTCATTGAAATGGAGGACAGGGAGAGTATTGAGGTTTTCGTGAAGGAGCTTGTTTGTTACGCGAAGGCGAGAGGTTTCGGCCGTATGCATACCATGGCCAGCGAGGATTTTGATCTAGAACCCTTTCTAATGAATGGATTCAAACCTTTCGAGAGAACAAAGGATGTATTCCTTTATTACGCCGATGGTTCAACTCTTCAAATCTGATCTCCATAAGTCATTTTAGACTGTATCTGGTGATCGTGGTTCTCGACGATCTTGGATAGTTTTTTCATTTCGAGAAGAGACGGTGTTGAGCTGAGTGTGGAGCTGAATGGCTGTTACAAACTCTGATTGCGTCAGTTTCGGATCTAGAGCCCGGGATATCCTACAATTACCAGGATGGTTTTTGATGGCGTCAATTGTCGGGACTCAATGCAGTAATGAAATCTACACAAAGAGTCAGTTTTGCTTTGATTGCAATCTTTGGTATGATTCGATAATTGGTGTCTGTATCAAGATTCTTTCTGTTTCATAAAGACACACTCTGAAGATGAGATGGAAGATGAAGGTCGAAAGTGACAAGCAGATCCAAGTGATGGCAATAGTCCTTATGACATCAGAGCTGAATCAAAGTGCAAATCAGAAGCCCCACAGACACCACCCTCTCTGTTTGGATACAGAGAACTTCATTCTAGGCAATAAGGTACGCTTTCATGAGCTTGAAAGGTTATTGAGAGATGGAACACCGTCCTATTTCTTCTTCACTTACATTCTTAGCCATTCATGACCTGGTCTCAAGCCAATTGGATTTCCGCCATTTCTCGAAAGATACGAACCGGGTTTGCATAGGAGCGGTTTGAACAGGGAGATTAGGGGGTTCTCGAGTTCGGAACTCTGGAGAAACTCCAGGAAAGCCAGAAGACGCTATAGAATGAGGTTGAGAAAGACGCTATCGAAGCTTTGATCGGTAATAGTATTGAGAGAGTTAGTGGCGGTTTTTTGGAATAATTACAAAGAACTTATTTTCGCTCCAAATCCGCTTTTCCCTGAACTTGTTTCTCTTGGTGCATCTGGATCTGACTGGCTCTACAGTATTGCAAGATATCCAGGTAGAGCGACCGAGAAGTGGCCCTATGAGCCAGGGGTCACGGCGCCCGATGAAGAATTCTCCAGTTATCTTGAGAACTTCGTCTGGTCTAGAATCGTTGCTTTTAACGAGTTCTGTCACCCGCTTGCAGACCTCTTTCTCTCGCGGATTGCCGAACTCGTCAAAAGACTCGAGCACTCACCTTTCGCACTTGGAATTCTCGAGTCTTACGGAGAGAAGCATCCTTCCCGGGAGGATATGTTCGCCGAGTTTCTTATCTTCGGGATGACATATGCCCATCTGCTGGACGAATTTGGAGAGGAAGTTACAGAAAGCTTCCGTAAGACCATGGAAGACAAAGCAGGCTTCACGATGAGCAATGTTGTTGGAAGACAGCTTCACCTTTACCTGAAAGCTTCAAAAGATGGTGAGGAATGTGGATTTGAAGATGAGCTTGCCGAGATTTCGGCACAGAATAGACAGCATCTTCTCGACAGAGCTCTGAGTGTTAACTGAGAAGGATCGCCTAGAGTTCTCTAGCCTTTGACAGAGCCCGCAAGAAGTCCTCTCAGGAAGTATTTACCAAGCAGTACATAGACAACCAGCGTTGGTAGAGCAGCCAGCAGCGCTCCAGCCATCTGAACATTCCATTCAACAACCTGACTCCCGGCAAGATTGACCAAAGCGACTGTAATTGGCTGCTTTGTGGGATCACTCGTTACAGTTACCGCGAAGAGAAACTCGTTCCAGATATTAGTGAACTGCCAGATCACAACTACTACGAAGCCGGGTAGAGAAATTGGAAAGAGAACTTTCAGGTAGGTCCTGAATATACCGGCGCCATCTATTCCAGCCGCTTCAATTAGCTCCGTAGGTACTTCACTGTAGTAATTGCGGAAGATCAAAGTTGTTATTGGCAATCCATAAACTACATGGACCAAAATCAATCCCCAAAGTGAGCCGTAAAGACCTATGTCTTGCAGGAAACGAATAAGAGGGAAGAGGACACTCTGGTAAGGAATAAACATCCCGAAGAGAACTAGAGCGAAAAGCAAATCGGAACCTCTGAATTTCAGTTTCGATAAAACGTAACCGTTAATAGAGCCAATTATGGCTGATAAGAGCGTTGCAGGAATCACCAAAATGAATGAATTCCTCAGGTTAGGAGCGAGACGGTTGAAAGCCTTTGCGAAGCCATCAAGAGAGGGTTCCTTAGGCAGGAACCACATTTTCTCCAGGCCGACTTCTCTGAGAGGTTTGAGACTTGTCGCCAGAAGGACATAGATTGGCATCAGAAAGAACAATGCAAATACAACCAGAAGAATGTAAGTGACGATTTTCTTGATCATACCCTCTTCTCCTTTCTGAAAGCCGAGGCAAGATATGGGATAATTACAACGGCTACCAACAAGAGCATAATGATAGCTATTGCCGATCCAGTTGCGTATTTGTTTGCTCTGAAAGTCGTTTCAAACATATACAGCGCAGGCATATCGGTTACGTTGTTTGGCCCGCTTCCGGTCATCGCATAGACCAGATCAAATATCTTCAACGATATGTGACCGAGAATGATCATCGCACTCAAAGTGATCGGCCTGAGAATAGGAAATTTGATTTTCCAGAAGATCTGCCAGCCCGTCGCTCCGTCCACTTCAGCTGCCTCGATCAGATCTTGCGATATTCCGCGCAACCCTGCAAGGTACATTGCCATAGTATATCCTGACATTTGCCAGACAGCGGCAACTATTACAGGAATAAGCGCAACATTGAAGTTCAGGAAGCTCTCCGTACTTGTGAACCACTTCCACTGCAAGAGATCGAGCCCAAAAATATCGAGAAGAAGGTTCATGCCCTGAGGGCTATTTGGAAGTATTCCAGGAGCGAATATCCATCTCCAGACGGCACCGGTTACTACAAACGATAGCGCCATCGGGAAGAGATATATGTTTCTGAAGATACTGGATGCCTTGAGGTTTCGATCGATGAGTGTAGCAAGAATTATCCCTAGAATCAAGCATCCCAATATGAAGAAAAGAGTGAAATACAGGGTGTTCCATAGATCCGTCTGGAACCTCGGATCTTCGAAGAGTCTCAAGTAATTTCTTAATCCGACAAATTCAAATTCGCCTTTAAGGAGTCTCGCGAAACTGTTCCAGTTGGAAACAGATGTTCTGATCGTCTGACCGATGAAAAAATAGACGAAGATTCCTATTGCTGCGAATGTTGGTGAAAGAATCAGGAAGGAGATAATTCCACGTCTTGTCTTCCTCTTGATTTAGAACACCCCCAAATAAGGGGCCTGCTACTTGCAGGCCCCTACTAACAAGGATTAATCAATATAGTCTTCAGCGGCATTTCTTATTGCTCTCATCAAGGCCGCTCTGTCCTTTGTGGTTATGAAGATGTTCACTGCATCGTTCAACTCCGTTACGAACCCTTCCGGAGCGGCTGATCCATGGGCAATAGAGGGACATAGAGCGTTGGTCGAGAAATCCTCCATCGACCAGATTAGATAGGGATCATAGAGAGACTTGTCTGCATCGAGTCTTGCCGGAATCGAACCCTTTATCGGGTTGAAGGCATCCTGCCCTTCTACCGAAGCGACAATTTCTAACCACTTGAGAGCATTCTCTCTATTTGGTGCGTTCATAGGCAGTCCAAAAGTATCCGTAACAACCATGAAGGAGCCCTCTGTTCCTGGAACTGCCATCCAGCTGAACTCTACTCCCGGTGTCCAGCCAAGCGTCTTCAGGTAACCTTCTGCCCAGTCTCCCATTACATTGAACGCTACCTTTCCTTCAAAGACCATTCTTGTTGCGTCCTGCCAGGTGAGAGCGGCATGATCTTCATTCACATACTTGATCAATTCTTCAAACACGACTATTGCTCTTTCAACCCCTGGGTCACTGAAGCTTGTCGCGCCGTTCCACAAACCATTATAACCATCAGGTCCGAGAGTTGAAAGCAAGATCGTCTCAAAGAGATGCCCAGCTTCCCACTTGTCCTTGTCTCCTAGCGATAGGGGTATATACCCTGCTTCCTTAATCTTTGCACATACTTCAAGGAAGCCGGGTACATCGGTAGGCACTTCGTCGATTCCAACCTTGTGGAGGATTTCATTGTTTATGAAGACCACGTTTCCTCTGTGCACGTTAACGGGAATCGAGTAAACCTCGCCTTCGTAGCTACAGATGGTCATAATGTCCTCAGGGAACTTGTCAAGTATTCCCCAGCTTTCGAGAATGGCGGTAAGAGGTTCCATCATTCCCGTAACAACGTACGTGTCGATCAATTCCATGCCCCCATGGACCTGGAATGAATCGGGAGGATTACCACCGAGCATTCTGGTCTTCAAGACTGCCTTAGCATTCGTCCCTGCTCCGCCGGCAACCGTTGCGTTGATTATCTCTACGTCTGGATACTTAGCTTTGAAGACATCGTAGATTGCGGCTAGTCCTTCCTCTTCCCCTCCACCGGTCCACCAGCTGAAGATCTCAACACTTCCCGAAGAAAAAAGCAGACTTACGGACAAAAGAAGAACTGCCAACAAACACTTTTTCATCTAAACACCCCCTGTTATTCGGCATAAAGCCGATTGATAGTCTTCTTCGTCCCTCAAACCGAATACAGCTCACTAGATATTATACTACGGTTAATATTGCAATAAGCATTTGCTTTGAAAAAGGTTTTAAAAGGTCCTGAATGAGACACGTCTTTCTGGAACATCTACAGCAATTTGACCGAGCGACGCATTTGTTTGTTTAACTGTCCATAAGTTGTCTACATGGTCTTGAGTTTCTGAGCAGCAGTTAATTAGTGGTATCATTTATCTAAACGACGACTGGGAGGGATTGGTTTGTCTGCAGTGAATATCTGCATAATAGGTGCAGGAAGCGCAGTGTTTTCGCTTAGGCTAGTGAGCGATATTTGCAAGACAAAGGGACTTCACAAAAGCAAGGTAACTCTAATGGACATTGATGAGGGAAGACTTGAAGCGGTGCATGTTCTAGCCTCGAAATTAGCTGCAGAGATGAAAACTGATCTCAACTTTTCGAAGACAACGGAGCTAGAAGAAGCGGTCGCGGGAAGCGACTTCGTGATTAATACGGCTCTAGTAGGTGGACACGGATTCCTGGACAGAATCAGGACAATCGGAGAGAAGCATGGTTACTATAGAGGGATAGACACACAGGAATTCAACATGGTTTCAGACTACTACACACTGACAAATTGGAATCAGCTTTCGTTCTTTTTGAAGATTGCCGAGACCATGGAAAGACTGGCGCCGGAAGCATGGATGCTTCAGGCGGCTAACCCGGTATTCGAAGGGACCACGCTCATAAGAAGAAAATCAAAGATCAGAATGATCGGATTCTGTCACGGTCATTACGATGTTATGGAAGTTGCAGAGACCCTTGGTGTTCACAAAGATGAATTAGACTGGCAGGTTGCCGGTGTCAACCACGGAATATGGCTCAATAGGTTTAGAAGAAGAGGAGAGGACTTGTATCCATTATTCGAGAAATACGCTTCGAAATTCGATGCGAGTGAGTTCAGGCCGTCTAATCCTTTCAATGTTCAGATGTCTCCCGCGACGATTGACATGTATTCATTCTATGGTCTGGTTCCTATTGGAGACACGGTTCGAAACAGCAGCTGGAAGTACCATTATGATCAAGATACTCTGGAGAAGTGGTATGGAAGTCCGTGGGGCAGTCCCGACTCAGAACTGGGGTGGAAGTGGTACAAGGAGCAGCTGGGTGAAGTCACGAACGCAACCATAGCGCTTTCGAAAGCTATCGAACAGTTTCCCGGAGCGAGTCTGGAGAAGCTTATAATCGAGGGATCGAAAGGTCTTTCGGGCGATTTCACAAGAGAAGCTGCCCAACTATATGATAGGAATTCAATGAGCGGTGAGCAGCATATACCTTTTATTGATGCGATTGTCAACGGAAACTCTGCGAGATTCATTGTCAACACTCTTAATCAGGGTGCGATTAAAGGGATTGATGACGATGTTGCCGTTGAAGTTCCGGCAATCGTTGATAGTGATGGAATCCATATAGAAGAGATTGAACCTGCCTTGCCTGAGAGAGTTGTTCAATGGTATCTGAAACCAAGAATACTGAGAATGGAGTGGGCACTTGAGGCATTCAACGAAAGAAATCCCGAACTTATAATCGAAATACTGTTGAGAGATCCTAGAACGAAATCCTACGAACAGGCCAAAGCGGTTGTCGGGGAGATATTCGATTCAGAAGGTGAATATGTATAGATAGATGAACCTGTTCTTTCAAAAACTAGATGATCACATGAAAATGATCTCTTCTCTTCTTGGCGTGAATCTTCAACAGATGCCCCAGCCGAGTCATTTGGAAAAAGTATTTGGGTGACGGAGTGATTACTATGTCGGAAATTGAACGCTGTCCATGGTCAGAAGTAGACGAATTGTATATTGAATATCATGATAGAGAATGGGGAGTTCCAGTTCATGACGACAAGAAGTGGTTTGAGTTCTTAATTCTTGAAGGGGCCCAGGCTGGTCTTAATTGGCACACTGTGCTCAAAAAGCGAGAGAGCTATAGAGAAGCCTTTGCTGGATTCGTTCCTCGTGTGGTGGCTGATTTTGGAAGTGGCGAAGTCGAAGAGTTGTTCAAGAACGCGGGTATAATCAGGAACAGGAGAAAGATTGAATCGGCAATAAACAACGCAAAGAGATTTTTAGAGATTGAAGCTGAATTTGGCGCTTTCGATACTTACATCTGGGGTTTTGTCGGAAATAGACCTATAGTCAACAAATGGGAAAGTCTTTCTGAGATTCCGCCTCTTACTGAAAAGTCCGCTGAGATATCTCGCTCACTCAAACAGCGCGGATTTACTTTCGTTGGGCCGACAATCGTCTATGCTCTTATGCAGGCAACCGGGTTGGTGAACGATCACTTAGTGCATTGTTTCAGGTACACAGAGGTGTGGGACTGACCCGCTAGCTTCTATGCCTCGCCAAGATTGATGGTATAGTATCTCTTGCCTATTGACGACTTCACGGGGGGGATTCAATTGAGCTGGATTCATACAGAGGAGATCTTCGCTCTCATTGATCTGGTAGATTCCGGTAGAGGTTCTTGCAAGGAGAAAGCGAGTAAGGTTCTCGATTCACCTCTTTCGAACATGTTTACACAGTTTCATGTGCACGCTTCTGAGACAAAGGAATGCTTGCTTGCTGCCATTTCCCGGAGGGAGGACACTTTCGGGTCTTTCGAAGGATTGCACAGAGCTCATAACATAGTTGGACAAGATCAGGGAGAGAAGGCCCGAGTTGAGGGTCTTTCTGGACCTAATTGTGAAAAACGAATCAAAGATAAGATCTTCAGCCATCTCAAAGGCGAAGATGTACCTTCCGGATCAAGTGTCTTTTGAGGGTTTTAACGTCTATCTCATTCCGATGCCTTACAATGCGAATGCCGATCATAGGGGAGTCTAGTTCGATCCTGTTTTTGCCTTGGATATAGGTTTCGATGCGATTGAGGAAGTTTTGGCTCATGAGGCACATCACATCGGAAGAAACTCTATCACTGACGAAAGGATTGTGTTTGACGAGACTCCTCTTGATCAGCTCGTGTAGAGATTTGTGAGTATGGAGTACGAAGAAATAGCGAACCTTGTTAGTGATTCATCGAAGATACCTGCGATGAGACGTGTTACACTGTCGAGATCGAAAGTCATGGAAGGTTTTGAGAAACATCTCGAGTTGCTTCAGGAAGTCTTCCTTAGTCTTGTGCAGAAGAGTATTTCGACGATGAAGCTAGAATGATTATGGAGAGAAGTTGGTTCGGTATCGGTAGTTTGGTTCCGGTGGGGATGAAAATGGCCATGGAAATAGAGAAAGAGGTAGGCAAGAAAAGACTTGTGGAGACAATTGGCGACGCAGTCGCATTTCTAGAAGCATACCAGGAGGCGGCACTGAAAAAATCTTACTACCTCCTGGAAGACGAAACGTTTCACAAATTGAGAACACTACTCAAAGCTTAGGGGTATATCAGAGCTTAGAAGCAAATTCAGAACCGAACTCTCTGCAGTCGGTCAAGTTTGCGTCGTCGGGGGACCACATTTTCTTCAGGCCAGCCTGGACTACTTCAAATCCGGCTTCTTCCACCATCTTTCCCAGGACTTCTACTGATTCTCCACTCCATCCATAAGTGCCGAACACCGCTGCCTTCTTGTTCTTAAAAGCCAGTCCCTTCACTTCATGAAGCATGCCGGAAAGAGGTGCGAGGATTCCCTTATTGACTGTCGGAGAGCCAAAGAGAACAGCCTTCGACTTGAATATCTCTGTTACAATGTCGTTTTTGTCTGTTTTACCAGCGTTGTAGAGTTTCAAAGCCGTGTTTTTGCTTACTCTTCCTATACCATCGGCAATGGCTTCAGCCATCATCTTCGTGCCTTCCCACATAGTATCGTAGACGATAGTCACCTGATCTTCCTGGTAGTCGTTTGCCCACTGCAGATACTTTTTGACTATCTGTGTCGGATCTTCTCTCCAGATAATCCCATGGCTAGGGCATATCATGTTCACCGGTAAATTGAAGGAAAGAACTTCTTCTATCTTTCTGATTACGAGCTTGCTGAAAGGAGTTAGAATGTTGGCATAATACTTCACTGCCTCTTGATACAGCTCGGCTTGATCCACAAGATCGTTGTACAGAAGCTCTGTGGCGTAGTGCTGTCCAAATGCGTCATTACTAAACAGTATCGCATCTCCGTCAAGGTACTCGAACATTGAATCTGGCCAGTGAAGCATAGGCGCTTCCACAAAGGTTAGGGTCTTCTTGCCGAGAGTGAGAGTGTCGCCCGTCTTCACTGTCACGAAATTCCAGTCCTTATGGAACTGCCCTTTAAGAGACTTCACCGCATTAGCCGTGCAGTAGATTGGCGTGTCTGGAATCTCTCTCATTAGTGCAACGAGACCGCCGCTGTGATCAATCTCCCCATGGTTCGCAATGACATAGTCAATCTCGGACAGATCAATCTCCTTCTTCAGGTTCTCCACAAATTCCTCTGCAAAGGGTGCCCATACTGTATCTATCAGGGCTGTCTTCTCGTCCCATATTAGGTAAGAGTTGTAACTTGACCCTCTGTGAGTCGAATAATCTTCTCCGTGAAACTTCTTAAGTTCCCAATCGATCTTGCCGACCCATGTAACGCTATCTGTTATCTTCCTTCCCATATCGACACCTCCCGTTTGTTCATTAATACTCTACCAAAAGTGACAGCTTTACTCGGTAACATTTGTTACGTGTATTTGAGTCATACGTTGAAGGAACTCTTCTCCTATATTGCTCAGAAAGAGTGATGATGCCATTATCTGAGAGCATGAATGAAGTTACTCGTCTCTTGACTGTGTCACTCACTTCAGCTTGCTCAGCGAAGAGCTCTGTTCATTATCCTCTATTCTTGCTGGTCTTGCCGGGTCAATGTCTGAACTGAAAGTGAAGAGATCTTCACTGTCAAGGTGGAAGGTCTGGCAGTATATGTCCGATCATGATAATCTTAAAATGTGAAATGTTTCTATAGGGACTGCCGGAAATTGTGATTTCTTACAGGCATTTGCGAAAAAGAAACTTGCGATAGGAGTGGAGATTTGAAAAGGTTAACAACATATCTGTTTGATCTTGATGGGACGCTAAGTTCTGTTTCTGACGAGGATTTTGCCAGACGTTATTTTCAGCTAATAGCAGACTTTGCTGAGGGTAGAGTCGATTTCGAAAGATTCATGGCATCTCTGCACACATCGCTGAAGAGTCTTTTCGGTGAAAGAGACGGACTAGTAAATAACTACGATCATTTCATGGAGAAGTTCACCGATTCTATGGGGCAGTTTGACAGGAACAGGAAATGGTATGAACTGTTCTTCAACAACTTCTATGACAGTGAGTACAATAGGCTTCAGGAACTGATTGTACCGCGCGAAAGGGTTGTTAAGTCACTTAAAAACCTGAAAAGGGCAGGAAGCGAGATTATTATCGCTACAAATCCGATATTCCCCGAGAAGGCTATTAACAAAAGATTACAGTGGGTAGGATTAGAAAGCGGATTCATCGATTATGTAACTACAATGGAAAACTCTCATTATGTGAAACCCGATGTTAGATACTATCGTGAGATTCTTGAGATAAATAACCTCGAGGCAAAGAACTGCGTGATGATTGGGAACGATATTACCATGGACGGTGTTTGCACGGCTGCAGGAATAGAATACATAGATGTATCTTCAATTGAAGCTATCTGGAAAACAACCTAGACTGCACTCCTGCCACAAGCTCAGCCGTGAACCTTGAAATCAGGTGAAGAACGTCTTCTCTGTCTTGAGGACTCTCTATGAAATCATATCTATCTCCGTCAATAACTAACTTACGACAGAAGGTGACGCTGTTGATCCATTCGCTGTAAAGACCATTCAGTCTTTCGATGTAGTCCTCGCTGACACCACTCTCGAAACCACGCCCTCTCTTCCTTATTCTCTTCAACAACACGTTCTTCGAGCACTTAAGATAGACAATTCCGTCTGGGGCCGTCAGATGTTCAGAAAGTGTCTGGTAAGTGTCCATGTATAATTGCCAGTCCCTTTCATCGATATAACCCATAAGCTGAAGATTGCGAGCAAATATCTCAACGTCCTCATATATAGTTCTGTCTTGAAGAATCACTGCGCCCTCTGTCACGACTCTCTTGAGGAAGTCGAATCTCTTTATCAAAAAAAATAGTTGCGAGTGGAAGGCCCATCGCTCCATGTTGGAGTAAAAATCCTTCAGAAACGGGTTTTCATCCACTGCTTCGTAGACCCCTCTGAATCCCAGAGTCTCCTCAAGAAGCGAGGTGAGAGATGATTTTCCTGCTCCAATGTTTCCGCAAATTCCAATAATCATAAACATGCCTCTATTCTGTTGAAAATAGTGTTAAGGTCATCATGGTTCCTCACAAAGTCGATGTTTGACGTATCTATCCTGAGCACTTTGCTTTCCTTCACGTCTTTCATATATTCTTCATACGCGTCTCCAAGCATTGCTATGTAAGTTCTGTCCATTCTTCTCTCGAAGGGTCTGTCCCTCAAAGCGATTCTGTTCATCAAAATGTCTACCTCAGCAAAGAGATAGACTATGAGGTCGGGATGGAGGACCTGCTCTTTAAGAGCATTGAAGATCTTCTCATAGAGTCTTAGCTGTTCGCCTTTCAGAGTTAGCGAAGCGAACAAGTGATCCTTCACAAATGCATAGTCGGAGATTACTCCTTGGCCTTGAGAAGCCGCCTTTTTCAGTAGTGACTGTTGATCAAATCGGCTTATCAAGAAGAAGAGTTGAGTTTGAAAGGCCCACCTGTCCATGTCTTCGTAGAAGTTCGTGAGAAAAGGATTTTCCTCGACTACTTCCAGTACAGTGGGCATCGTGTACTTCTGAGATAGCAATTTGACCAGGGTAGTTTTACCAACCCCGATTACACCCTCAACAGAAACGTATTTTCCACTAACTTTTGAAAACATCATATGAATTCAGTACTCCCTTACACTCAAGACTTAGTAAAGATCTATATCAAAAATCCGAAATGACAATAAGAAGCGATTTTCTCGTGATTGCTCACCGTATCACAAATTTACATTGACATCATTGCCAAGAATCTTCTCCGGCGCCCTCAGTCCATCAAAAAAAGGTTTCAGGTAATCCAGAACAGCCTCCAGATAGTAATGAACTGTCTCATGATATCCTGGTACAGAAAGTACTATTGAGTCTTTTATCGTTCCTGCTCCCACCCTGTAAAGACACAGAGATGGATCGGCAACAATTGCGTTTCTCAACATGGCAGTCTCGATTCCTGTTGCTCTCTTGTCTACAAGAGATAAGACAACCTCAGGACCAATGTCTTCTCTGTATAGACCAGTTCCTCCAAGAACCAGAACAACATCGTTTGAACAGGAGTCTGCATATATCGCTTCTTTCAGGTCGCTCATTACTGGAGCGACATCAGTGGAGCCGGTATACGTGAAATCATGGTCTTCAAGAATTCTCTTTGAGATTTCTATTGACCGAGAGATTTCCTCAAAGAAGCCTGACTCAAGTATTCTGATTATCTTGCAGCTGTACATAACACACCTCCGAAATCACTTGTGAAGGATATAAGTGGATACCGGTGCAAGTATTACCTTTCCGGACAGCCTTTCAAACGCATCTTCTGAGACTCTGTCTTTGTCAGCAACAAGATTCCAGCTTTCATCTGGTAAGTTTATCTCGCTTGGTTCAAGATTACCGTTGAAGATTACGAGAATTTCATCCCAAGAATCGCCTACCGCTCTGCCATCTATAGTGAAAGCGACTATGTTCCTAGGAGCGTCTAGGAATTTGAGATTTTTGCTTATTTCTTCGGCTGAGCCCATCCTGAATGCGGGATGATTGTTCCTCAGGTGTATCAGAGCCTTGTAGTACTCGAACAGGTCAATGAATTCCGCTTTTCTGGAATAGTCCATCTTGTTCAGCTCTACCCCAGCGTTGTAACTGTTCTCGTTTCCGTATTTCGTGCGCGCAAAATCAACTCCTCCATGTAGGAACGGAATCCCCTGCGAAAGAATAACAATGGCGTTTGAAAGCTTCTGAGCACTAATCAGGAGCTCTTTTGGGGCATCGGGCATCGCTGCACTGTTCTTGTCCCAGAGTGTCTGATTGTCATGAGCCGAAACATAGTTTATTGTCTCTGCCGGGTCATCAGCAAAGTCCTTAATATCGTTGCTGTAATCAATACTACCTACAATTCCACGCATTATCCTTCGTTCTTTTGCGCGGCTTCCAAGTGCAAAACCCTTTACCTTTGGATCGAAAACGCTACCTCTTATCGCATCGCGAAGATTATCATTGAAGACCGCTACTCCGGTACCCCTCTGATCTCCCTTGCCAAAGGTGATCGTTGCTCCCCAGCCTCCCCAAGGTTCACCGTATAGGAGAATCGATTCATCAATAGCATGTAGTTCTCTGTCTATTGCAAGAACAGTGTCGCGGTCTATCAAACCCATCAGATCAAACCTAAAACCGTCGATTCGGTAATCTTGGACCCACATCTTTACTGTATCGAGAATATGCTTCCTCATCATCGGCCTTTCGGTAGCTATTTCGTTTCCAACCCCAGTTCCATTAAGATAGTCGCCTGTTCTGTCCGTTCTGTAGAAGTAATAGGGAACAGTCTGGTCAAATGGTGAGGAAGAACCTGTTGTTGCAGTATGGTTATATACTGTATCAAGAATCACCCTGATTCCATTATCGTGGAAGGCTTTGATCATCATTTTCGACTCAGCAATCCTGCTTAGTGGGTCATAGGGATCTGTGCTATAGTGTCCTTCCGGAACCATGTATAGATATGGATCATACCCCCAGCCGTATTGTCCGTCAACGCCCTCATCGATATAGTGAATGTCATTGAATGGCATAATATGAACGTGAGTTACGCCAAGTTCAATTATATGATCCAGTCCGGCGGTGACCCCATCAGGCCCAGTCTTTCCTCTTTCGGTTAGTCCCAGGTACTTTCCTTTACTCTCTATGTCGGTATTTGAGTCTGATGTCATATCGCCAACATGGATCTCGTAAATAACCGCGTCCTCCGGCTTCGCAAAAGGCGGGATTTTATGGCCTGTCCAGCCATCGAACACTGCCTTGTTATGATCGATTACGACTGATCTCTCGCTGTTTCTAGTTACTGCTCTAGAGTAGATGTCTACAGTCTCTCTTTCCTTACCGTAAGAGAAAAACCGGTACTTGTAGGCTTTTAAATGCTGATCACCCTCAACCGTCGCTTCCCACACACCTGCCTCGATTTTGCTCATGGGGACCTCTGTGTAGACTTCGGAATAGAGGTCTTCAAAGAGTATGACTGTAGCCGAAGAAGATACGGGAGACCAAACTCTGAATACTGTTTTACTCTCCGAGTAGATTGATCCAAGTTCTTTGTCGTAGTAAAACTGTGGATCATCCAGCGCCTTTCTAATGATCACTTCGCTTGACAGAAACCCTTCGATCTCTAGAGAGAGTTGTTTGTTCACGTTTTCAGCGGCAATCGGTTCGGAAAGCACAATCTTCACGTAGTTTGTGGTTGATATGTCTGTCGGATCAGCCTTCTCAAACCTCTCGATTTTGAGAACAGAGCCGTTCAAGGTAACTTTTGGAGCTGCCGTTTTAGTGTCAACCGGGGCGGATAGAGAGGCCAGAATCTCAGTCAATGAATCCAGGAAAGCGATCTTAACTTTTGGTGTAAGATCTATCTTTTCCGGATCGAACAAGAATTCTTCTTCACCCTCAACTACCCAAATCTCTACTACACCGGATTCAGGAATATCTACAAATCTATCAACGGCTATGTCCTTTTTTTCCCACTCGCGAAGTCTAACAATGAATCCGAGTCTCGAATGTTTGTCGGGAAGCCTTACTATCGAAGTGACTCCGAAATCGTCGATTTTGTCGAAAGAATATGACTTTCCATCCATGCTCTTTGGTTTATCGGGCCATACCCAGAGATTCCAACCGTCGTAGTTGTTATCGTACCTATGATAGTGGATTATAATTACAGTTTCTGCGCTGTAATCAGCTGAACTTTTCCCCATGCTTTCTCCTGTAAAAGCAAAAATCGTTGTTCCGAAGATAATTACCAAGAAGAACAACACTCTTTTCATTATAAAGCCTCCCTCAGTTAAGTGGGGTTACAATGAAGCCACTAATTCTTCTATCGTATTCATATTCGAAAAGGGTTTCGCTACCACTTGGAGCCCTTACCCTCAGGTAGCCTCCTCTAGGATCAAGGAAGCTTTCCCAGAGAAAATCATACTCATAAGAAACGGTTCGTGATCTGTCAAGTGTTACAAGTATTGTTATTTGCTCGTGGACTTCAGCCTCTTTTCCTGAAGCGAAGAAGAAGACATCCTCATCAACACTTCTATCTGACTTTGAGACTATCGAGATTGAATAACCTTCTGAACTTCCTCTCTCTTCAGCGGCTAGGACTATAAGGGCATACTCGCCGTTATCGAAGATCTTGATTTCTGAAATCACGAGTTTTGCATTCTGGACTGACGAGTCTTGGACAGGCGGCTGATCTTCTTGCCCATAATCTTCTTCTATTCGTGATTCCAGAGAGTTTGCTTCATCTGCCCAGATACCCAGTTTCTCCTTGGAAGCGTATTCCTCGGCATAACTCAGTTCGATTTCTCCATCTGCAACGGAAATAGCAAGACCGCTTGATACGATTATTGATTGAAGTAGATAGACTTCATCTTCGATCGAGATCCATACGTAAGCAGAAGAAGGTTCTTCAGAAGATATCTTCTGGATCCTTGCCCAAGACCCTATTGTACTTCTTAGAAGACTAAGAAGCGCTCTGCTATGAAGTCTTGACCAGTCATACTTCGGAATCTCGATTCCTTCCAAAACTACTCTTTCAAGAAGACCTTCTTTCAAAATAAGGAGATCAAAGTTGTTCACAGTCCCTACTATGAGGGCTGGAAACCCGGAAGGTGTAGCATCCGGAGAAACATAATGAGTATTAACCATAATAGATGGCTCTGCCATAACGACCATGGGCGAAAGGCTTATCATAAACGATATCAGAAAGATTGATAGCAACTTCACTGAGTTTCTCTCTTTCAAGAATTACACCTCCCCTCACGATCAAAAAGAAGTATATCATCTTAGCTTATTAGAAGAATAATTTGAAGGTCTGCGTTGAAAGTTGGACGTTGCTGATCAAGTGGTTTTATCAATGAGAATCTCTGTTTTTCAGTAGAACCATGCAGCGTTCAACAATCGAAAAAACGGTTGCAGGAACAATCCAGCCAAGGTAGTTGAACAAGATATCCAGAGTGTCGAACTGTCTGTAAGGAGATATGATTTGAAGAGATTCGAGGACTAAAGGTCCAATCACCAAGAAGAACCCAAGGGCAAGCCTGTTCAGACGGCTGGCTCCGATTCTTGAAATCAGAATCAGAAGAACACCTCCGGAGAAGAATCCTACGAAATGAAGGAACTTGTCGCTTCCAACTACAAAAGTTTGTACTCCCGGTCTCAAATAAAAGTAGACTGTTGCAATCACGTATGTGATTGACAGAATCGCAGGTATTATCTTCTTCATAACTAAGATTATGCTTGTGACAAACATGAAAGTCAACGACATTTCAAGAAGTGAAACCTCCCAAGCGAGTTGAAAAGCTGATCTTTCTTTACTATAATGAATTGTATTGCGAATCGAGAGGAGGACAAATCAAATGTCCAAAGTTTGTGAAGTTTGTGGTAAGGCACCAAGAACCGGAAATATGGTCTCTCACTCAAATAAAAAGGCCAAGCGCTGGTGGAAGCCGAATGTTCACAAAGTCCGTGCCGTAGTTGATGGTGAGGTAAAGAGAATTAATGTTTGTGTGAAGTGCCTTAAAGCTGGGAAAGTCACAAGAGCAATTTAGTTATAGCATACCGAGCGTGTTTTGCCAAAAAGGTATTCCATGAATAGTAGAAAGACCTACGCCTTAGTAAATCTGTCTGCCTATAGACAGAATCTTCTTTATTTAGCTGGGAAAGCATATCCAGCGAGACTGATGGCAGTTGTGAAAGCAGATGCGTACGGCCATGGCGCTGAACAGCTGTCCAAAGTAGCCGAGGAAGCTGGCGTTGAAAGGCTTGCAGTTGCTTTTCTTGAAGAGGGGATAAAGCTTCGAGAGAGCGGAATATCTCTTCCGATTCTTGTCCTGAACTATGTGGATAATGAAGAGATACTTGCTGCAAAGGAGTACGGTCTTACATTGTCGCTCTTTTCCTCCGGTCAGCTTGATAGCATTTCTGGCCTCAACGAAACCCTTCCTGATTTTGAGATTGCAGTAGATACAGGGATGAGACGGCTTGGGATGAAATGGGAAGAATCGATCAAGTTATATGAGTCGGCGGTCGCTAATGGAATTAAGATAACGGGTGCTTACACACACTTTGCTACCGCCGATGAAAAGGATAGCGATTTCGTTTCCGAGCAGAGTGAGGAGTTCAGAAAGTTCCTCCAGGGCATTGGTAAGAGCAGGGGCAGGGACTTCGTGGTTCACATTTCGAATAGTGCCGGTACCATCTTTCTTGATAACAAAGACTACGATTATGTTAGAGTGGGTATTGCAACATATGGTCTTCAGCCATCGAGCGTTATTGACTACAATCTCAAGCCGATAATCGAGTGGAAAACCTGCATTTCCTTCCTAAAGAAGATTCGAGCCGGTGATTCGGTTAGTTATGGAAGAACCTTTGTTGCCGGACGAGAGATGCTTGTTGCCACTATTCCTGTTGGCTATGCAGACGGCTTTAATAGACTGCTCTCTAACAGAGGTTGTGTTATTATTGCGGGCAGGAGATGTAGAGTCCTGGGTAGGGTTTGCATGGATCAATTTGTGGTTGACGTATCACATGTCGATAGTAAGCTGTCGGTGGGAGACGAAGTAGTTATAATCGGTTCACAGAAAGAAGAGACGATAACTGCGGAGGAAATTGCAGAACTGTGCGGTACCATAAATTACGAAGTGGTTTGCTCTATCACTTCTAGAGTTCCCAGGATCTATTGGAAAGGAGAAGATTATGAAACTCCGCGACATAATAGGAAATGAGATTCTTAGTCAGATAAATGACGACCAGGATAAAACTAATAAGGACGGTCTTCCGTTTGTTTCAGACCTGCGCCCGGGAAGTTCTGTCCTTTCAATATTTAAGGTTCATTCTAAGAGAATTCAGGAGGCTCGAGATGGGAAGAAATTCCTTCTTCTCACTCTTTCTGACAAGACAGGCGCGATAAGAGCTATCGATTGGTTCAACGCAGAGCACAACGATGACACTCTGGAACAGGGAACCGTTGTAAGAATCTCGGGGCGGGTAGTTGTATATGAAGATAGGCAGCAGCTGAATCTTGATTCGGAAGGTATTCAAGTTCTAGAAATCGGACAGTATGATCCCGAAAGATTCATGGCTGTAACAACCAAAGATATCCCGCAGATGTATGATGAACTTTTGGGTCTTATAAACAATATGAGTGAAGAGCATATCAAGGCCTTGCTGAGAGATATCTTCGAAAACGATAAGAAGTTCATTGAGAAGTTCATTATCTCCCCTGCAGCGGCAAAGGTACACCATGCTTACAAGGGTGGTCTTCTGGAGCATACAATGTCTGTTGCAGAGCTTTGCGTTTTCTTCGCAACGAAGTACAGTGATTCTATAGACGGGGATCTTCTGATAGCAGGTGCATTGCTGCATGATATAGGCAAAGTTTATGAATACGCGGTAACGCCTGCCGGAATCGATCGAACTAACGACGGTGAGCTTGTTGGTCATATCGCTATGGGAATTGAGATGGTAGGCAGAGCAATAGCGAAGATACAGGGCTTCCCGCGCTATCTTCAAACCGAGATCAAACATCTTCTTCTATCTCATCACGGAGAGATGGAGTGGGGTTCCCCTGTTATTCCAAAGACAACTGAAGCGATTGTTCTTCACATGGCCGACGACCTCGATTCCAAAGTTGCCCAGTTTCGTGAGATTGAAGAGAGAGAATTCAACGGGTCAACGGCTTCTTGGAGCAACTATGATCGTTTTCTGAATAGAAGGGTCTTCATGAAGAACAGAAGATCAGGTGACTGAGGAATTGGGAGTGATATCTTGCCTGACAAGCTTGTTATAGTTGAGTCGCCCGCAAAGGCGAAGACGATTGGTAGATACTTGGGAAAAAACTACGAAGTTGCAGCTTCAAAGGGACATGTTAGGGATCTCCCCGAATCTAATCTCGGATTGAATCCTGAGAATTTCGAACCCACATATGAAGTCCTGAAAGGGAAGGAAAAAGTTGTACAGGAACTCAAAAAGAAGTCAAAAGGCAAGAAAGTCTTTCTGGCTTCTGACCTTGACCGTGAAGGAGAGGCTATTGCGTGGCATATTTCAGAGCTTCTTGGCCTTCCCAGAGATGAAAAGAACAGGATAGTCTTCAACGAGATTACTGAATCTGCAATAAAGAGCGCAATTCTTAGTCCAAGAAATATCGACATGTCAAAGGTTGAAGCTCAAGTAGCTAGAAGGGTTCTGGACAGAATTGTGGGCTACAAGATAAGCCCGCTTCTATGGAGAACTATGACTAAGGGTTTGAGCGCCGGCAGAGTTCAGTCGGTGGCTCTGAAGTTAATGGTTGAGCTTGAGAAGAAGATCGCAGTCTTTGTTCCGCACAGATTTTTCAAGATTTTTGCTAAGACTGCCGAGGATCGGTTCGCTCTTTCGCAAATTGAAGGAAAGAAGTTTAACAACAAATCCGTGACTACTGAAGAAAAGAGAGATGAGATCATTGAAGAGCTCTCGAAAAGCGTTCTCCGTGTTAAGGATGTTAAGAAACGAACTTCCAAGAGAAGCGCTCCGATGCCTTTTATTACTTCAACTCTTCAACAAAGCGCGAATGGGGAGCTAGGATGGAGCGCCAGCAAGACCATGAAAGTTGCTCAACAGCTGTATGAAGGAATTGAGACGGATCAGGGCCAGATAGCCTTCATCACATACATGAGAACAGACTCCACAAGGATTTCGAGTCAGGCAAGAGATAAGGCAGTAGAGATAATCAGCAACAGCTTCGGAAGCGAATACGTCGGTCCCGTTAGATCAGGCGGTAAAGGTAAGAAAATTCAGGATGCTCATGAAGCGATCAGACCAACATATCCCGAAAATGATCCGGAGATGGCCAAGAAGCTACTGTCAGGAGATAATCTCCGTCTCTATGTCCTAATATGGAATAGATTCATTGCTTCTCAGATGGCGAGTGCAGAGTATGCGGTGACAGATGTTGAATTGGCTGACGAAAGCGGCAAGTACATTCTGAGTTTGACCGGAGAAAGAAAACTATTCGACGGGTTTGAAAGGATTATCTCAAGATCCTCAAAGAGCGAAATTGGCCACGACTACAAAAAGGGAGAATTAGTCAAGCCTTCCAAACTAGAATGGGAAGAGGATACAACCAAACCGCCTTCCAGATTCAGTGAGGCCTCCCTGGTTAAAGAACTTGAGAAGAGAGGTATAGGGCGTCCGTCAACATATGCAACGATAATTTCCACACTTCTCGACAGGAAATATGTGCTGAGACAATCTAGAGAACTAAGACCGACATTGCTGGGCTCTATTGTTAATGAGTTCTTAAACGAGTATTTTCCGGATGTTGTTAACACGAATTTCACAGCAAACATGGAAGAAGAACTCGATGGTGTTGAAAACGGATCAAAAAAGTGGCGAGATGTTGTTCACGATTTCTATGAAGGTTTTAGAATAGATCTTGATCAGATTGACAAGAAGATCAAGAAGGGAGAGCTAAGAATCGAATTCGAGACCGATAGGGAGTGTTCTTGCGGCGGAGCCTTCAAGGTTGTATTCGGAAGGTACGGCGGATATCTTAAGTGTCAGTCTTGCGACAAAAACGAGTCTGTGGACATGACGTCCTTCACCTGTGTTATCGATGGAAAAGTTCTTCTGAAAGATGTTGCCCCGAATCAGAAATTAGAAGTTGAGATAGATGAAAGCTGTCCCGAATGCGGATCCAATTTGGTTAAGAGAAAAGGAAGATACGGAGAATTCATTGCCTGTTCTGCCTATCCGAAATGCAAGTACACAAGGAACGTCAGGATTGATGCACATTGCCCGAAATGCGGCGGGGTTGTTGAAAAGCTTAGAAGCAAGAAGGGGAAAAACTACTACAAGTGTTCCAGTTGTGGGGAAATGTTCTGGAACGAACCTACAGAAGAGAAGTGCGAGATCTGTGGCTCCAATCTCTTCCTCAAGGTGAAGCGAGGCGGAAAGAGAGTCAAGTACTGTGAAAACTGCAAGAAGGAATTCGAGGTGGGAGAAGCTTGATGCAGCGAAGGGTTGCCGTTGTTTACGGCGGGCTTTCTAATGAGAGAAACGTTTCGATTAAGAGCGGAATGAACGTAGTAACTTCTCTTGAGAAGCTCGGTGTGGAAGTAGTGCCCTTTGATCTCAGAAGGGAGACGATTCCTGCTCTTCTTACTTTAAAGGTAGACCTCATGTTTTTGGCTCTACATGGTAAGTTCGGTGAAGATGGGACGCTTCAGGGTATGCTAGAGCTGGCAGAAATGCCCTACACCGGCTCTGATTCCAGGACCAGTTCAATTTGCTTCGACAAGGAGATTACATACAGGCTTGTCAGGGATATCGTCGATCTGCCCGTATGGAGAAGAATTGGCGGCGAGGTCGATCTTGAGGGGTGGGAGACATTTCCCTGTGTGGTGAAGCCGGTAAGAGAAGGATCGAGCATCGGCGTATTCATCTGTGACGACCTTGCGGTATTGAAGGAAAGAACAAGGGAACTTCTTGGCACTTACGATTTTCTTCTCCTTGAAGAATACGTAGAAGGAAGAGAAATCACCATATCTATCATTGATTCGGAAGATGACCATATGGTTCTTCCGATTCTAGAGATAAGACCGAAGAGACGTTTTTATGATTATGAAGCTAAATACACGGCAGGGTTGACGGATTTTGTGGTCCCGGCTCCAATGAATAATGACGTGTATGAAACGATTATCGAAAAGTCTGCTGCAATCTACGATCTTCTCGGATGCAAGGATCTTGCCAGAATTGATGGAATACTGAGGGATGAGATTTTCTTCTTTCTCGAGGTAAATACTATACCTGGAATGACTGACCTGAGCGATCTTCCTATGTCTGCCAGGGCTGCGGGTATGTCTTTCGAGGACATTGTTCGGGGAGTGATTGAGTCTGCTGAGAAGAGGAACAGGAGGTAATCATGAAGACGATGCACGGTACAACGATACTGGTTCTGAGAAGAAACGGAAATACTGTTATGGTAGGAGATGGTCAGATCACGATCGGAGATACAGTGATGAAAGGCACAGCCAGAAAAGTAAGGAAGCTTGGCGATGGAGCGGTATTAGCGGGTTTCGCGGGTTCTGTAGCCGACGCAATGACTCTCTTCGAGAAATTCGAGGAAAAGCTCAAGGAAGTCAACTCAAATCTTAAGAGAGCAGCCGTGAATCTTGCTAAGGAGTGGAGAACAAACAAGATTCTTAAGAACCTTCAGGCTCTTCTACTCGTTGCTGACAAAGAGAGCATTCTTCTCGTATCTGGAAATGGCGAAGTGATAGAGCCCGACGAAGAAGTGCTGGCAATTGGTTCTGGCGGTTCTTACGCACTTGCTGCTGCAAGAGCTCTGATGAGGAATAGCGATCTCGATGCAGAAGAGATAGCAAGGAGGTCAATGACTATAGCCAGTGAGATATGCATCTACACCAACACGAATTTCACTCTGGAAACACTTGGAGGAGATAAGTAATGAAGAGAGAAGAATTGGATGAGTTGACTCCAAAGAGAATAGTCGAAGAACTCGATAAGTATATAGTAGGTCAAGACAAGGCTAAGAGAGCTGTCGCAGTAGCCATGAGAAATAGGATCCGTAGACAGAAACTTCCTGAAGAGATGCGAAAAGACGTAATACCAAAGAACATACTTATGATGGGCCCTACGGGGGTTGGCAAGACTGAAATAGCAAGAAGACTGGCGGAGTTGACTGGTTCTCCGTTTACTAAGGTCGAAGCAACTAGGTTCACGGAAGTTGGTTATGTTGGAAAGAATGTTGAGTCGATAATAAGGGAGCTCGTTGAAGTCGGGGTCAATATGGTCAAGCAGGAGAAGATCAGCGAGGTTGAGGGGAAGGCGATCTTCCAGGTTGAGGAGAGAATCCTTGAAGCCCTGGTTCCCGGTCCTCAGACGAAAGGAAGTGGACCGAGGAACATTCTTGAGTTATTTCAGGGACAACAGCAGTCTAAACCCAGTCAGGAGGAACTTGAAAGAATAAAGGACCGCAGGGAAGACTATAGAGAGAGATTGAGAAGCGGAGATCTTGAAGATCTCGATATTGAGGTTGAGATAGAGGATCACAGTCAACCGATGATAATGATTCCCGGTATGGAAGACATGGGAATCGATATGTCGGGTGTTCTGGGAGGTATGGTGCCGAAGAAGACGAAAAAGAGGAGAATGAGAATTGTCGATGCTCGAAGGGCACTCTTACCGGTTGAAGCTGAAAAACTTCTTGATATGGATAAGGTCATAGCAGAAGCGATTGAAAGAGTTCAAAATAGAGGAATTGTATTCATTGATGAGATAGACAAGATAACTTTCCGAAGCGGTTCCCATGGACCAGATGTCTCTCGCGAGGGTGTTCAGAGGGATTTACTGCCGATCATTGAGGGAACAACTGTCACAACCAAACATGGCCAGATAAGAACCGATTACATACTTTTCATTGCGGCAGGAGCTTTTCATGCGGCAAAACCCTCTGATTTGATACCTGAATTTCAGGGAAGGTTTCCTATAAGAGTTGAGCTTGACGCGTTGACCCAGGGGGATTTCTTAAGAATCCTGGTTGAGCCTAAGAATGCAATAACGAAACAATACGTTGCTTTGCTGGAAACTGAAGGTGTAGAAGTAAAGTTCACCGAAGATGGCCTCAATGAGATAGCCAGGGTATCCCACAATCTTAATGAAAGTATAGAGAACATAGGAGCTAGAAGATTATACACGGTTGTTGAGAAGGTTCTAGAAGAGGTATCGTTTAAGGCTCCGGACGTTAGTGATGAAGTTCTTATTGATTTGAAGTATGTTGATGAAAGAATCGGCGAAATCGCGGCCGACGAGGATCTCAGTGCTTTCATTTTGTGATGGATAGACTAGAATATGCTGCAATTGCGCTTTCGGGCGACTTCAACCCTTCTGAAATGGAGAAGATAGAGAGTTCTGGATTCGATAGCTCTCTGCTTTTTCGTTCGCCAATAGAATTGAATAGAAACAAACTGAAGAATTTCGCAAGGAATTTCTCCAGTGTTATTAGAACTCTTTCAACATACGGCAACTTCATAACTCACAGGGATGAGGAGTATCCCGATTCTCTGAAGCACATCTTCGAACCGCCTTCAGTGCTTTTCTTTCGGGGAAAAGTCTCATTGCTCGATTCAAAAAGCGTCTTAGCGGTTGTCGGATCAAGGAAGGCCGACAAGTACGGAACTTCAGTTGCCAGAGAGTACTCAAGGTTGCTTTCCGAAAGAGGAATCACGATAGTCAGCGGTCTTGCTGTCGGAATAGATGCCGAAGCTCACATTGGTGCTCTTGACGGATCTGGAACGACTGTAGGTGTTTTGGGAACGGGAATCGACGTCTATTACCCTGCGTCAAACAGCTCTCTTATCAGATCGGTCATGGAAAAAGGTTGCGTAATTTCGGAGTATCTGCCTGGAACGCCCCCCTTGAAACAGAATTTCCCAAGAAGGAATAGAATAATTGCCGGTCTAGCTAGGGCGGTCTTAGTGGTACAGGCGACTATACGAAGTGGCTCCTTGATCACCGCTAGGCTCGCGCTTGAAAATGGAAGAGATGTCTACGCTGTTCCCGGGGATATCAACCGAAAGAACTCTGAGGGAACAAACTGGCTCATAAAGAATGGTGCAAAGCTCGTTGCGGAATTCGGTGACGTAATTGAAGAATTCCCTGAGATTGACATTGGAGAGTTACACGAAGGGAGTGTAGATTCAGAGGTTCTAGAAGTTCTCGGAACCGGTTCCCTAACGTTTGGAGAGCTTCTTCTCAAAACGAAACTACCTAGCAAAGATTTGATAGTTGAGTTAACGAACCTTCAACTCGAAGGTTACGTTTATGAGGAAAACGGGCGATGGAATAGAACTTAGCCGTTTTGAGCTGGTATAATCTTGATGAAATGTTGATCTAGAGACGAGATTGGAGGGAGAAAAATGCCTTACGTTAACACAAAACTGATACTTGATAGGGCTAACAAAGAATCCTACGCGGTACCAGCACTAAATATCAACAATCTAGAATTCCTTCAAGCGATTATCGATGCTGGAGTTGAAGAGCGCTCTCCAGTGATAATCGAAACCTCTGAAGGTGCAATCAAGTATGCAGGAAACGGCAATGTTATGCTGGGAGCAAGGCTTTTTGTTTCGATGGTAAGGAGTTATGCGGAGACCGTCGATATTCCAGTTTCACTACATGTCGATCATGGAAAGAACTTCAAAATACTCATGGCCGCCATTCAGGCAGGCTATTCTTCTATAATGATTGATGCTTCCGAATTTCCCTTTGAGAAGAACGTTATAGAGACGAAGAAAATGGTGGAAATTGCCCACAGTCTTGGAGTATCGGTTGAAGCGGAACTCGGCAGATTGGTTGGGATAGAGGACAATGTTGTGGTTGAGTCCCATGAAGCGGCTCTTGTCGATCCCAAGGAGGCAGAGCAGTTTGTTAAAGAGACTGGGGTGGACTTTCTTGCTCCTGCTATAGGAACTAGCCATGGGGCCTTTAAGTTCAAAGGAGAAGCGAGACTTGACTTTGAGAGACTGAAGATGGTTAAGAAGCTTACCGGTATTCCTCTTGTTCTACATGGAGCTTCGAGCGTTCCCAAGGAGGTCAAGGACCTGGCCGAGGAGTATGGAGCTGACTTCAAAGGGGCAAAGGGAGTTCCTGGCGAGATTCTTGCTGAATCAGTGAAATTCGGAATAAACAAAGTTAACACAGATACAGATTTGAGAATGGCTTTCATCGCTTCGTTGAGAGAGTTTCTTGCAAAGAATCCTGGGGAGTTTGATCCGAGGAAATACTTCAAGACACCGAAAGAACTGGTCAAGAATGTGATAAGGGAAAGGTTGAGACTTCTAGGATGTTCTAATAAAGCATAAACGGGGGTGTCAAATGAAGATTCTTGTAATCAATTGCGGCTCGTCCTCAATCAAGTACCAGCTTCTCGATGCCGCAAGTGAAAATGTTCTGGCAAAAGGTCTACTCGAAAGAATAGGAATTCCTGGATCCAAACTGACTCACAAGAAGAGCGACCAGAAGTTTGAGTTCGAGAACGACATTGCCGACCACACTGAAGGCCTAGAACTTATAATAGAAGTTTTGCAGGCTGAGAAGACTGGAGTTGTGAAAGACATTAACGAGATTGAAGCGGTAGGTCATCGTGTAGTCCACGGTGGTGAAAGATTTGCTTCTTCAGTGCTCATTGACGATGAAGTGATAAAGGAAATAGAATCCAACAACTTCCTTGCACCTCTTCATAATCCGGCGAACATAGAAGGGATCGTTGCTGCAAAGAAGATCCTTCCATCGGTTCCTCAAGTGGGCGTCTTTGATACGGCATTCCATCAATCAATGCCCGAATCCTCTTACCTTTACGCAATACCTTATGGTCTGTATAGGAAGTATAAAATAAGAAGATACGGCTTCCATGGCACAAGCCACAGATACGTTTCGGAAAGGGTTGCATCCATTCTAGGGAAACCACTCAAGGAGCTAAAGATAATAACTGCTCACATAGGCAATGGCGCTTCGATCACAGCCGTTAAGAATGGCAGATCTTTCGATACTTCAATGGGGTTCACGCCTCTTGAGGGATTGGTTATGGGAACTCGCTCTGGAGATATTGATCCTGCAATAGTGCCTTTCTTGCAAGAACAAGAAGGGCTCTCACCTGGCGAAGTCAACAATCTGCTAAACAAGGAAAGCGGTATGTACGGACTCACAGACAGGCAGTTCAGTGATATGAGAGACATTGAGATGCGCGCAATTGATAATGAACCTCTGTGTAAACGAGCTCATGACGTATATGAGCACAGATTGGCTAAGTACATTGGTGCTTATGCAGCCGCTATGAACGGAGTCGATGCAATAGTCTTCACAGCTGGAGTCGGAGAAAACAGCGCATATCTGAGAGCCAATATCATAAATAAGTATCTTGGCCACCTTGGGATATCTCTTGACGAAGAAAACAACAGAGCCAGGGGAAAGGAAGTAATGATTTCAACTGCAGACTCTAGAGTCAAGGTTTTTGTGATTCCTACGAACGAAGAACTCGTTATTGCAAGGGATACAAGTAAGATAGTTAAGAACGGACTTAAGGAACTGAAACTTTGGGAAGACTGAAAGGCGATGAAGGATTATAAGGGAAATTGTTCTAGAGGGAGATACGAAACTTGCAGGTCGTGGTGAGAAGGCAGACTTGTATTATATTGTCTCGTCAGGTGGCCTTATTCTTAAGGGATTCAATTCGGATGACAAGGTCTATATGGAAGGAGATCTAGCAGACCCAATGTCTATAGTTGGTGAAAAGTACAGCGGAGATCTTCTTTCCATAGGGGATTCTTCAATTCTTGTTGGCGATAGGGATGAGCTCAGAGAATATCTGGTTGCCAGGCCGGAGAGACTCGAGAAGTTCCTTCAGAATGTCGAAGAAGATTTGAGATCATGTTCCGAATCGAAGGGTCTTGATCTTGACGGTTTGGTTTCGATTTTGGTATCCATGAAGCAGCACTGGTTGAAGGAATACCCTCCACTATTGTTCGGCGAAAAGTCTCTTTACAGAAAGGGCATAAAGCTGATAGAGAGGAGGGAATACCCATCTGCTCAGGAAGTTCTGAAGAGTTATCTGGAACAGTATCAGAACTCACCTTTGTCAAGACCGGTGAAACTCTACTATTCATTAAGCTGTTTTCTAAATAACTCTTTAGATCTGGCATTGACATCGATTCTGGAGATTGTTGAAGGAGAGGCAGACGAGATAGCTGGAATAGCTAGGTTCTTTGCTTGTCGCATGGGACTTCTAGAATCGGGATTCAAGTTCCTCTATAAGGGACCCGATTACAGTTCAAACCTCTTCAGGAATTTGAGAAGGGACTCACGGAAAATCAGAAAGACCGATTCGGACAAGATTGTTGTTGAGGAGGGGAAAAGAGCCGGCAGTGCTATCTTTCTTCTCAAAGGAGAGATGATTCTCTCGAAAAGAAGAGAGAATGAAAACTCTGTTCTATTCTCGCTTAAATCTCCAAATTCTATCGGCGAAGTTCAGTTGCTGGCGAAGAGTAAGTGGGACACGACAGTTGTTGTTCGGAGAAATTCCGAGTATGTGCTCTTGGACAGAAGCCGGCTTGTTCAACACCTGATACACAAATCTCCTCAAGACGGATTCAAGATGGTGGAGTATATTCTCGGGTATATGAGGCAGTCACTAATTTCATGATGTTCAATGAATCTTGTAAATCATCTCGCTCTGCTTTAGCAAAACCTCAGGATCGAGTTCTGTTGCTTCCAGAAATAGCGGATCGTCATCCGGAACGGTAGGAAAGAGAGGAGTGAGCCCTTTGTCCTTAGCGATTCCGCAAAGCCCTCCTATTATTTCCCTATATGAGGAACTCTTTACTGGGCCAGCGTCTCTCACATAGAAGAGAGAATCCTTTTCCTGCCAGATGCAGTAGCCTCTTTCCTTTCCCTCGGAATTCTCAACGAAGTCAAAGTTGTACTGCTCTAGATGAGTGAAGCTAGAAGGCTCTCTTTCCCACTCGGGATTTCTCTTGAAGTTGCTAATTGCAGAAAGAGCGCACTCTATAATTCTGCTTGAATCGGATTTCTTGAGTGAGAATCCCTTTGTGCCGGGTCTTTTGATGAAGAAAGTGATCAGATTACGTTTGTGCCTGAAGCCATACTTTTCATAAAAGGCGATTGCTGCAGAATCCTTTTCCGGGACCTCCAGAACAATTTGCTCACAACCATTCCACTTTGCGATTTTAAGTGCCTCATCGACCATTCGGAAGCCAATTCCTTCTCTTCTGAAAGAAGACAAGACTCCCATCAGGTCGATTTTTGCTCTTTTGCCCCTGAAACTCAACAGCACAACTCCCGCATACTCTCCCTTTACTTCCATAACGAAGGATTCCGAAAGCGATATGTTGTTCTCTCTCACATCTCTCTCGAAACTCTCCAGAGTCCAGTGCATTCTGAGAACATAGTCCGAAAAAATCGAATTCAGAAGATTTACTAATTCAACTTTTGAGAGATCCTCAAGTTTATGGAACAAGTTATCCATCAAGTTTTTCCCGCCTCGCTTTCACAAAGTAGTTGTGTTCCTCCGCCAATTCAGAAAGTAAATCACTCATCTTCCAGTTCATATTCGATTCAGTGGTGGTTGCGAATACCAAGTCTCTCCCAAGATACCGACGGATTTGTTTAATGATCTGACCAATATAACTGTTCTCAAACCCACTAAAAATCACATAACATAGAACCTCGCCGGAAGTCAAGGGAGCCTCCTTCTTTGGACATTCCGAATTCAGAATTTCCTTCAGAGTTAAGTTCTCCAACCCACGGCAGTCGATTACCGTGGTGTCCTTGAATGATTTTCGAAGGACCTCTGTTGCCGCTTCGTCACAGTGAAGAAGGACCGCACGCTGGAGCTCGAAAGTACTCATTCAATCACCTCAGAACAATTCTAGCACAGCCATACCCGCTCAAAGCCAACGGTTACCTATGGGCTAACTTTGTGAGCTGCTCGCTGTAAATCCGTGCAGACTGTTATTAATGGGAAGCCAATGGAAAAACGGAGACATTGATCGAAGCCTCAGGTTATAATAAATGAGGGAGGCGGGCTTGTGATAGTCCATGTTGGAAGATTTAGAAGTAGCAAGAGACAAGAATTCTGGGGAGTTGTTGAAGAGGGTTTTGTCCGTCCTCTGGATGTGGAATGTTCAACGACGGGTGACTTTCTTAGCTCGGTATCTGAGGATCTCAAGCAACTCAAGGACCTTGCTTCCGAAGAAAAGATCGTTCTCTCCGAGATTGAGGTTCTATCTCCTATAACAAAACCATGCAGGGTTATTTGCCAGGGAAAGAACTATCTGGATCATCTTCTGGATACGGGAACAAGGCAGAAAGACAAGAAGTACAACATGTTCTTCAACAAATCCTCTGCTTCAATATCAGATCCTTGTTCACCAATTGTTAGGCCACTTGGGGTACGGCTTCTAGATTATGAAGTGGAGCTGGGCCTTGTCATCAGAGCTCAAATAAGCCGAAGTATCGATGTTGACTCATCGCAACTCACTACTTACGTAGGTGGAATCGTTATGGCGAATGATGTTTCAGCGAGGGATGTCCAGTTACCTCAGTCTCAGTTCTTTAAGGGTAAAAGCTATCGTACTTTCTGCCCTATAGGTCCGTTCATGGCGATGTTTGATGAAGAGGAGACGGAATGTGTCGCGAATCTCAATCTCGAACTGAGTGTAAATGGTTCCGTCAGGCAGAGTGCTTCGACATCTAGCATGATTTATAGCCCTGCAGAGACGATTTCGGAGCTGAGTCGGTTTTCAGATCTTTACCCTGGAGACGTTATTCTCACGGGTACTCCGAAAGGGACCGCACTCAGTACAAAAAAGGGGTTTCGTTCGTGGTTCATTGGTCAGCTTTCTGAGTCCAAAAGATGGGAGATCTTTGTTAGAGATCAGCAGAAGAGCGGGAGATATTTGAACCCCGGGGATGTTGTTGAATCCAGGATATTCTCTTCAGATGGCAGAATAAGTCTTGGTTTGCAAAGAAACGTGGTTGTTGGTGAGGAGGAAGCGTATTAATGATAGGAATTATTTGTGACTCAATCGTCGATCTTCCTTTGGAGCTGGCTGAAAGAGAAGATGTGTACATCGTTCCTGTGATGGTTGTTCTGGGAGAAAAGTCCTTTCGCGAGGGCGTAGAAATAAGCAAGGCCGAAATTGCGGACTTTCTTGACGACAACTTTGCCAGAACGTCACTCCCTAGCCCTGGTGACGTGATGAAGGCCTTCGAGACAATGTATGCAAGAGGTTACGATGAACTTCTTGTTGTCAATCTTTCCGGTGGGCTTAGCGGAACTCATAATTTATTCAAGACGATAGGTGAACAGTTTGCTAGCGAGCGCAAGTCGGTTGTCATAGAATCGGTAGATTCTTTGTCACTTTCGGGCGGAATAGCCATGCTTGTCTACAAGGCAATAAAGATGAAAGAACGTGGAGACTCTTTGAGAGTAATCGCATCAGACCTTAGAAGTTGCGCAGGAATCAAGAACATAGTCTTCTTCACTTTGCCGACATTGAAGTATCTCAAACAGAGCGGGAGAATAGGAAGGCTTGAGGGTTCTGTAGGAGAAATACTCAATGTGAAACCTATAGGAACAATCGACAGTAGTGGTGTTTTCACCCTCTCCGGCAAAGCCAGGGGGATGAAAAAGGCCGTTGAAAAGATGGTAGATCGTCTGCTAGACACAGTCAAAGGAAAGAAAGTCCTTTGTGTTGCTCTGTATCATTCTGGAGATGACAGCAATACGGTCTCCCTGGTTGATTGGGTCAGAACGAAAATCTCTTCGCTTTCTGAGAATTTGCTTGCAGGAGAGTTATCCTCTGGAATCCTGGTCCACGGAGGGAAAGGAATTATTGGGATAGGGGCCTTGATTGCGTAGGAATAATAAGATCCAGTAATCTTAACTAATGCACTGAAATCGTTGGAAGAAGCGTATCAAGTAAATCGATTGCCCAACAAGAAGCAACAGTGAGCAACGGAAAGATCTCAGGATTTATCTGCAGGATACAACAGCTAATTTGCCTTTTTCTTCGATATTTATTCTTCATTCACTCAAATAAAGGATATTCACGTTTTGACTGACTTAATTGAATTGTTATAATGGAAGCGATTCCAAATTCCTATTGATTATAGGAGCGATCTCTTTGAAGAAGCCAACTATTAAGGATGTTGCAGCTCTTTCCGGAGTTGGAACCGGTACCGTTTCGCGTGTACTAAATGGCGGTTCTGTTAAAGAGGCAACCAGGATTAAGGTTGTTAGAGCGATTGAGAAATTAGGTTATCAACCGAATCAAACGGCAAGAACACTGGCGGGAGGCAAGACAAGAAGAATTCTCTTCCTGATGCCGGAAGTCAGGACTGAGTTCCATTGGAGAGTTATGAAGTCGTTTGATGACTATCTCGACATGAAAAACTACGAGATGGTAATTTATCCTGTGTTTTCGGAAAGGAGACTGAGCAGACTTAGGAGAGATCTTGCTTTGCTTCATGACTCAGATGGGGCTGTAGTTTGTACAATGAACACAGAATTCTTGCTTAAGAACGGTATTGACTTCGGAACAAACATAGTCTTTTTTGAGGCTCAATCCGAGGAGTACGACTGTGTTTATCTGGATAATGTCATGGGCGGAAGGATGGCTGCCGAGCTGCTCATTGAGTGTGGCTCATCAGATTTCTTTGTGATCTCTTTTGAGGAAGAAAACACTATTCTAGCAACTGAGAATTTCGAAAAGAGAATTGAGGGCTTTATCGACATTCTCCGGGACAAGGGATATGATTTTGACCCAGAGAGGCTCGTCTACACATCGTTCTTCTTCGAAACGGCTCACGAAAAGATTGCACGGATCCTTTCTGAAAACACTAAACCCGGCATTTTCGCATTGGCCGACAATTTTGCCCTTGAGGTTCTTCAGACTGCTGCTGCTATGAAGAAGATTCCTGGAAAGGATTTTTTCCTTGTGGGATATGATAATCAGAGTTGGACTCAAAGAGCTGGTTTGACTACAATCGAGCAGCCAATGGAAGAAATGGGGAAGAAAACAGCGGAGCTGATAATCCAAAAGATAGAAGCACCAGGACAGTATGTTCAGCCGGTTAGATTCCTGCCCAAGCTAAAACGCAGGAGGACGGCCTGATTTATCTCTAATAGTGAGGAGGATTTATGGCCAGGAAAGATAAGCTATCACTTGCTCAGAAGGAACAGAGAACCGCTTACAAATTGCTTATTCCAGCTCTGCTGATCCTAGCGGCCGTTGCTTTTTATCCCCTGTTTCAGGTTTTCTACACGAGTCTCACCGACAAGGTCTTCGCCTCGGGAAAGGACGAGGCGCCTGAGTTCATAGGGCTAGAAAACTATAAGAGTCTGCTCGGGCTTACAATACGGGAACTACCTGCAGTGTTAGATGATTCAACCGGAGAAACATTGATTGACGAGTCAACGGGTAGACCAGTATATGAAAGAGCGATTAGAGTCTTGCCCAGAAGTCCGATCAGGTACAGAGAGTGGTTTCAGTTTTCTTTTTTCGGACGGCGTTATGTAGTAGGTGCGAGAGATCCTGAGTTCATGAAGGCGATCTGGAATACGCTGGTCTTCACTGTTATTTCGGTCTTTCTAGAGACTATTCTTGGTCTTGGAGTTGCACTTGTAGTGAACAGCAACTTCAAGGGGAAAGGAATTATGAGAGCTACAATGCTTGTTCCCTGGGCCGTTATTACCGTTGTCTCAGCAAGGATATGGGAGTGGATGCTTCAACCAACGAGAGCTGGTCTTTTCAACATGGTCATTAGTAGACTGGGCTTGGGCGATGGAGATCTTTCGTTCCTCAGTATGTCAGGTCTGCAAATGCCCACTCTCATAGCTGTAGATGTTTGGAAAACAACGCCGTTCATGGCGCTTCTGATTCTTGCGGGATTGCAGCTTATCCCGAGAGAACTCTATGAAGCTGGAAGGGTTGATGGAGCAAGTAGAATTAGACAGTTTCTCTCTATCACAATGCCGCTTTTAAAGCCTACGTTAGCTGTAGCGCTCATCTTCAGAACGCTTGACGCCCTAAGAGTGTTTGACGTATTTCAGGTCTTGATGGGCAACCGGATGTACTCTATGGCCTCATACAATTATTATCAGCTGATCGGGAACAGGAATATGGGACTAGCTTCGGCAATAGGCGTAATAATATTCTTCCTAATCGGTATCTTCGCTGTGATTTACATGAGGCTTATGGGAGTTGATGAAGAATGAAGAAGAATAGATTGCTCTGGTTCATAGGGAGAGTAGCTTTCTGGGTACTCGTACTGTTCATATTCTTTTACATGCTATTTCCGTTCTACTGGGCAGTTAACTCCTCGCTGAAGTCTGAGGCTCAACTACAGATGACCCCCGCTACTTTTGTTCCTGTGGACGGAAATGGAAAGTTCTCGCCGACACTTCAGAATTATGTTGCTGTGTTCAATGACGGGACCTTCGTTAGAGCTTTGTGGAACAGCACCATAGTTGCAGGACTAACTACAGTTCTTGCTCTAGGAGTTGGGTCTTTTGCGGCCTACGCAATGGGAAAACTTAGGTTCAAAGGGAAGAAGATAACACTCTATCTAATCCTTTCGCTAACCATGTTTCCTCAAATCACTGTACTCTCTGGGTTATACGCGGTAATCACAACGCTGAATCTAGGTGCTAGATTGAGTTTGATCCTCTCTTATATGATTTTTACTTTGCCTTTTACAACATGGGTTCTTACAGCTTTTTTCAAAGAGCTTCCTACGGAGATTATGCAGTCGGCATGGGTCGACGGTGCAACTCCATTCCAAACTTTCTATATGATCTTGCTGCCTTTGACAGCGCCGGCCCTAGTAACAGCAGGATTACTGGCATTTATAGCTGCTTGGAACGAGTACATATTTGCTCTTACATTCACAACTATTGCGCCTCAAGCAAGGACAATTCCCGTCGCGATTTCGTTGTTCACAGGGAGTGTCTCGAGACAGGTTCCCTTTGGCGAGATCATGGCTGGCGCAGTAGTGGTTACAGTACCGGTTGTAGTTCTTGTTTTCATCTTCCAAAGACGAATTGTGCAAGGATTGACTGCCGGGGCGGTAAAGGGATAGCGATGCTGAAATTATATGAATGTTTCGTTTCAATGCTAACGGGAGGTGATTTGAAGAGTCAAAGTAACTAAATGAGATTTGAGGATTGATGAAACTCAAAAAAACTCTTTTGAAGGAGGGGTATTATGAAAAAGGTACTTTTAACTCTCATGGTAGTATCATTCGCGTTAATGGCCATTTCCCAAACTGTGATTACGGTAGCCGCAGGAGCTGTCGGTCAGGAACTCGAGCTAACAAGGAAGGCTGCTGAGATGTATATGGAGATCCATCCGGATGTCACGGTAAGAGTTCTCGACACTCCAGATATGGTACAGGACAGACTAGGTCTCTATCTCCAGTTCCTCGAAGCAAGAAGTCCCGAGATTGACGTTTATCAGGTGGACGTAATCTGGCCCGGCGACCTCGCAGAACACTTCGTAGATCTTTACGAGTACAACGCCGACAAGGTTGTATCGATGCACTTTCCGGCAATAGTTGAGAATAACACAGTAGATGGAAAACTGGTTGCCATTCCATGGTTCACGGATGCCGGACTTCTCTACTACAGGACCGACCTTCTTGAAAAGTATGGGCTTGCTGTGCCGAAGACCTGGGACGAACTGGAAGAGACAGCAAGAATAATACAGGAAGGCGAGAGGAAAACAAATCCCGACTTTTGGGGATTTGTTTGGCAGGGAAACGCCTATGAGGGCTTAACATGTGACGCTCTTGAATGGCTTGCTTCAAACGATGCAGGTACGATTATCAGCGCCGACAAGAAGATAACAATTGCCAATGCAAACGCCGTTGAGATACTTGAAAAGGCCGCCGGCTGGGTAGGCACGATTTCTCCAAGTGGTGTCTTGACATTTGCCGAAGAGGATGCAAGAGCGGTATGGCAGACAGGGAACGCTGCTTTCATGAGAAACTGGCCATACGCTTATTCACTAAGCAGAGGCGAGGACAGCGCCGTAGCAGGAAAGTTTGACGTCTCTCCTCTACCTGCAGGAAAGAGCGGTAGCGGAGCGGCAACGCTTGGCGGTTGGCAGCTCTCGGTTAGCAAGTACAGCAGAAATCCGGAAATTGCAGCCGATGTGGCGCTCTTCATGGCTGGATATGAAGTTCAGAAGATGAGGGCAGTAGAAGGCTCCTTTAACCCCACAATTGGGGCTCTTTATGCGGATTACGAAGTGCTAAAAGCCAATCCGTTTTTTGGTTCATTGTATGATGTGTTTATAAATGCCGTTGCTAGACCTTCAACGGCGACCGCGCCACGATATAATGAAGTGTCTACTCTCTTCTTCAAGGCGGTTCATAACATCCTCTTGGGTACAGCAGATGCTCAGAACGCTCTTGAAGAACTCGCTCTTGATCTGGAAGATCTAACAGGTTTTGAAGTAGTTTGGGGCTTCTAGTAACTGTCTAACTTGGTTAGCTGGTCCCAATCGGGACCAGCTAACCTTTTGCCAAAGCAGAAAGAAGGTGTGGACGTGAAGACTACGCAAGTACAGAGAAAGAGTCTGAAGGACTATGAGCCTTTTATAGAAAGTGATCTATTGGAGAGTATTCTTAAGCTTTCGAGCGAACTCAGGGGTCTGAGAGTTTTGCATGTCAACGCAACATCTTTTGGAGGAGGCGTGGCGGAAATACTACACACTCTGATTCCTTTAATGAAAGACTGTGGCCTCAATGTCGATTGGAAAGTAATTGACGCTCCTTCTCGGTTTTTCGACCTTACAAAAAGGATGCACAACGCACTTCAGGGTAAGGAGGATCGACTATCAGATGAAGATAGGGACCTTTTTGAAAACGTTTCAAAAGACAACGCGAGTTTCATAAAACCAGGTGAATACGATATTGCGGTGATACATGACCCTCAACCGGTAGGTCTTCCTGCCTTTGCAGACTTCGGAAGTTGCAGGCTTGTATGGAGATGTCACATAGATACTTCCTCACCCAATCGGGTCTTCTGGGATTATCTAAACGGCTTCCTGTCTTACTATAATGCAGCTGTATTCACACTCAAAGACTATGCTAAAGACGGGATTTCAATCGACAAGATCTACGAAATTCCACCTTCAATTGATCCTCTAAGCAACAAGAACAGGGAACTGTCGAAGGAAGAGATGCAACAGGCACTAAGAAAACTCGGAATCGAGAGTGGAAAACCCGTTATAACTCAAGTATCAAGGTTCGATCCGTGGAAGGATCCGTTGGGAGTTGTAGATGCGTATAGAAAGCTGAAGGAGAGGTTTAGAGAGCTTCAGCTTCTGCTAATAGGGTCGATGGCTTCAGATGATCCTGAGGGCTGGAAGATCTATGAAGACCTTCTAAGATACAGTGGAATGGATTACGACATCAAGGTTCTCTCGAACTTCCAGAATATCAGTGATATCGAGGTGAACGCAGCTCAAAGAGTAAGCAAAGTCGTTCTTCAGAAATCACTTCGCGAGGGTTTTGCTTTGACTGTGAGCGAGGCAATGTGGAAGAAGACTCCCGTAGTTGGGGGAAACGTTGGAGGCATTCCTCTTCAGGTTCACCACGGAATTAACGGCTATCTCGTTGAAAGCGTTGAAGATACCATTGAGTACACTGGAAGAATACTTGATGATCCCGGTCTTGCAAAGGAAATGGGGAACAAGGGATATGAAATAGTGAAGAAAGACTTCCTAAGTACGAGACATCTACATCAATATCTTCAACTTTTCCGAGATCTTACGAATTGAGAAGGCCCCCGTCCCGGCCATATGCGGAACGGGGAGCTTCATATCAGAGGAGCTTCTCCACCTTTCTTCTTTCAAGATTCTCGTATATGGGCAGACCATGTAGATAGAGATTTGGAGCTTCACCCTGTATGAGCGGTAGTGCATAGGATCTGAACTCCTCAGTAACGTGAAATCCGTCTTCCGAGATGAATTCTTTAGGAAGGTCTTTCGTTCCGTTGGCGATCCTCTCCAGATCAACTGTGCAGTATTTCTTCAGATAGGGCCTATTACTTAATCGGCGAATTGAGACCATCACTCCGCTTACCCCTTCTAGTGCTTCCCTGACTGCTAGTGCTCCTACCTCAACTGCTTCTTGCCAATCTATAAGGCTTGCAATGTGTCTTGAAGACCTCTGAAGATAATCCGGGATAGCGACATGCACTTTGCACTTCAAGGAATCGCGAATTGTCTTTTCGAGGTATTGCCCTATCTTCCCGAGCTGCACATTTCCGAAGGAATCGTAGTATCCGGCAGTAGATATGTATGATCCATCAGGCCTCTTAAGAGCCTCTGACGCAACGATCGAACAATAGCCCTCTCTTACGATTACATCATCTACTTTTGCAATGAAGGCATCTTCGTTGAAGGGTACTTCCGGGAAAAGTATGATCTGAGGACCGTGGAATCGGTCACTACTTGCAAGTGAACCTGAAGCAGCAAGCCAGCCTGAATGACGCCCCATAGACTCCATAATGAAAACCTTTGTGGAATCGCTGTACATTGATCTCTTATCTCTCGTCGCCTCCATTATCGAAATCGCAGTGAATCTTGCAGCGGAACCATATCCAGGACAGTGATCGGTTTCCATGAGATCATTATCAACAGTCTTGGGTATTCCTATCACTTGCAATGGAATGCCGAGTTCTTTTGCTTTGTTATCGATCTTGTTGGCGGTATCCATTGAATCATTGCCCCCGTTATAGAAGAAGTAACGGATGGAATGAGCGTCGAAGACTCTGAACAATCTATCGAAGTCCTCATCGCTGTCGATTTTCGTTCTGCAAGAGCCGAATACCGCGCCAGGAGTGTAGGGAATCCTGTCTATCTCACTCCGTGTTTCTTCCGTCAAGTCAAGAAGCTCTTCGTTGAGGATTCCTTTGATACCATTTATTCCGGCAAATATCCTGTCGATTCCTTCACTCTCAAGCGCCGCAACAATCGTCCCATAAGCTGATGCGTTGATTACGGATGTAACGCCCCCGGATTGAGCATATAACGCGTTTTTCACTTTCATGATCCACCTCCCCCCATCATTTCGTAACTATGATATCAGACACACTAAACCGGAGGGAAGTTGCTCACTCGCTGTAGCATCAACTAGTAGGGTTGAAAAGAGCTCGTGCCAGCTTGCTTTGTCTGAAATGCTTCATACTCATAGATTAGATCTATGGCATCTTTCCTGTAAAAAATTCTCGTAATAAGCAAGGACAAAATGCTTACCGCAACGCTAAAATGAGAAAAGGAATCCATAACTGCCATGGACTCCTTCCTTTGTTCTGAAATAGTCGATAGAGCTCGATTTTTGGAAAGTCTACTAGACAGAAACGAACAAGCGATTATATTCCTTTAGACCTAAAGCCAATACTTCAATGGCGATCTTCATCTTTTCTGAAGAAAGAACATAAGCAATCCTAACTTCTTTTCGTCCAATGCCTTCACTCGAATAGAATCCCTCCAGCGGCGCCACCATTACAGTGCTTCCATCATAGGAAAAGTCTGTAAGCATCCATTTGACGAATTCTTCAGCGTCTTCAACAGGAAGCTTGACCGAGATATAGAAAGCACCAGAGGGTTTTTGCATCTCTATTCCATCGATTTTGCTCAGTTCTTTAAAGACCACATTTCTTCTGAGTTCATACTCTCTTCTCACCGAATCAGTGTATTCTTTACCAAGCGTTAGAAGGCCAATTGTTCCAAGCTGAGCAATGGTTGGAGGAGATAATCTTGCCTGAGCAAACTTCATCATTGTTCTGTAAAGCTCACTGTTTTTTGTTGCCACACAACCAATTCTTGCGCCACAGCTGCTGAATCTCTTAGAAATACTATCAACGATAATTATGTCCTGTCCTGAATCAAGCGTCATTATTGAAGAAGGCTTTATTTCATCAAAAACGATTTCTCGATACACCTCGTCGCAGATAATATATAGATCATTTCTTCTTGCGAAGTCGATAAGTCTCCTTAACTCACGCTCTGTATAAACTACTCCCGTGGGATTAGAAGGATTTGAGAATAGAATCGCCCTCGTCCTTTTTGTCAAGGCCTTTGATAGTTCTTCGTCAGCGGGCAGCCGATATCCGTTTGATATTTTCGACGTAGCGGACCTCACATTGAGTCCCAGCATGTTGGCAAAGCCTTTGTAATTTGCGTAGAATGGCTCGATCAACATAATCTCATCGCCAGGATCAGCGACAGCAGCAAGGGCGAAAAGAATCGCCTCGCTGCCACCCGAAGTGACAAGAAGCTCATCGGCCGAAACGTCTATTTCCCATGACTGGAAATAGTCTGAAAAAGCTTGCTTTAGCTCTCTTATTCCATCTGAAGGCGAGTATGAGACTACAGAATCTGATAGCTTATTCATGTAATCATAAAACACTCTTGGAGTTTCAATGTCAGGCTGACCGATATTGAGATGATAGACTTTCACACCTTTCTCCTTCGCTTTCTGTGCAAAAGGCACTAGTTTTCTTATAGGAGAAGATGGCATAAGAATTCCGCGTTTCGATATTTCCATGATTTGCCCCCTTAAGTCAAAATGATAACCTTTCTGAATCATTATACAATAAGTAGATCTGAGCATAAAGGGTAACGTTAGCCCTTCAGAAGGCGTTAGTTGGATTTCCAGTTGCATCATCTAGCGAAAAAGGCTGCATACGCAGCCTTCGTTATGAATAGCATCAAAACCTGTTTTCTAGTGACAAGAACAAATGATTATTTTCTTCTGTCCTCGAATGATACCTCAACTAGATTAAGGGTTCTATCTGTCTCGAGTTCGAGTCCCTTCTGATCTCCTGATGGAGTTCTCTTCAATTCTTTTTCAATCATGTAACAAACCTCCTGTATTCATCTTCTCCCCCGCTACCAAACTTATTATAGCATACTTCAGTACTAAGCGAAAGGAATAGAGAGCGCCAACAAGATAATAGCTCATAATCAAGTCTAGTTGGTATTAATATCCCTTGAACCCGAAAGGCAACCTAAGATGGCAAACAGTGAGTATATTATCTTACGGTTATTGTAAAAGCAGCTGTAGCCTCCCCGCCTTTGAGATCACTAGCTCTAAGCATAACTGTGCTTGATCCAAGTGTTTCAGGAATGAATGAGTAGATGCTACCGGTCAACACTCCAGGTCCATAGATTAGTTCGTATCTAAGATAGTCTCCGTCGGGGTCGCTGCTGAACTGTCTCAAGTCAAGCCGAAGAGTTCTTGAGATTATTGTGGTTTGATCTGGAATATTGAATTCGGGCGGCCTGTTCGTATCTGTAACGAGCACGTCAAAAGAAGCATTTGCCGTACCTCCCTTACCGTCTGATGCACTTACGACGAATGTGTAGAAGCCGTAATCCTCGTACCCAGGTTCAATTATCAGCCTGCTTCCTTCAATCGTTCCCATTCCCTGAACGATCTCAAATGATAGATTGTCATTGTCCGGATCAGATGAGTATTCATTCAGATCAACAACAAGTCTAGAACCTTCTGCTATCGTGAACCCTGGTATGTTCAAAACAGGGGGTCTATTGCTCTCTCTGACATCAATTCTTACCGTTGCTCTTGCCGATCCGCCCTTTCCATCGCTCACTGAAACAACCGCTTCGTAGCTTCCCGCGCTGCCATAGTCTGCGTCAAAAGTGTAAGTTCTTCCCTGAATTGTTCCCGGACCTGAAACTAGTGAGTAGTTAAGCGGGTCATTATCTGGATCGGAAGCGTGATCTGAAAGGTTAATCGTCAGCCTTTCTCCCTCAGAAATCCTCCTCGGAAGAATTGAGATCACAGGCGGGTTATTTGTTTGACTTACATTGAATGTCACTGTTCTGTCTACCGATCCGCCCTTTCCATCGGAGGCTCTGATAGTTGCTGAGTATCTTCCTGGATCAGATGATTGAAAAGTATACTGACTACCGGCGATTCTTCCGGAACCGCTGACAAGCTGGTATGAAAGTATGTCTCCGTCAGGATCTGAGAAGTAATTGCCGAGGTTAAGCGTAAGTTGTTCATTAACTTCAATCGTTCTCTCGGGAATGTTCGAAGCTACCGGTACTCTGTTTTTAGTGGCGATACTGATTTGAAAGCTATCTTCAACAGTATTTAAACCGTCCGAAATCTGTAGAACAACGGTCTTTATGCCTGAGTCATTCTCGGTACTTGTGTATGAATAGAGTGATCTCTCTACCTCACCAGGGCCCGAACTAATTCTTATCGAAACTGGATCATTTTCCGGATCCCTTATGAAGGTTCGGAGATCCAGAACGAGTGTATTGCCCTGGTCCAGAGTCTGATCAGGGATGCTCGACACCGGTGGAAGATTTCTTGTTTCAGCTGTTACTAATCGCGAAGAAGCGTCTGTTCCTTCGGGAGTAATGGTGACTGCTGTTGCTGACTCGATTGTTGTGGAGTCAGCTGATGGTGTTGATGGAGTTGTAATGAACGCCTTATTCAATATCAAGAATGTTGAATCATCATTTCCTCCGCGACCGTCAAGAACTGTTATGGTTATACTTTCCTCTGTTCTTGTTGCAAAGTCCGGTTTGTATGTGTAACTGCTGCCAATTATCTGACCGTTGCCAGAAGAGATTCTGTACGTAAGAGGATCCAAATCTGGATCTTCTGCGAACTCATCAAGATCTATGGAAACGGTTTCGTTGTGCGCAATTACCTGATCCGGCACTGATAGCACTGGTGGACGATTCACTTCCCTAACGGTAATGACAAATGTGGATTCGGCAGTTTGCTCTTTCTGGTCAGCAACCGAAATCGTAACTGTGTGTTTTCCAGACTGCTGATAACTCGGCGAGAATGTATAGAATGTGTCCCTGATTTCTCCAGGGCCCGCTAACTTTCTGTAGGTGAGAGACGCCATCTTTTCGTCGCTTGAGTAATCGTGTAGATCTATAGAAAGAATATCACCCTCGTTGATTATCATGTCTGGAATGCTCATCACAGGGGGTTTGTTAAGCACATCAGGAAGCAATCTGATGGCAAATACGACTGCTACCACGACCATCAACAACGCCCAGAAGAACCATTTTCTCATACCGCATAACCTCCATAGAGACCATAATAGTAATCAAGTCTATTATAGTCTTATTCCTGTTCCATGCCCAAATGGAATGGGTTCTGAATACCTTTAGTGAGAACTCCTCCCAATCGTTAGTCGGAGACTCGCATACTGTTTAACACGTCTAACCATGTTGCCTTTCATTTGTTTCCCTGTGGGTAAATTTTAACCTAATACCTGGCATAAGGGGCGATCAATATGCTAGAATCTATTTGATAGAAAAATCACAATCTAGTTTCTTCTCTCTCAATAACTGAAGATTTCGAATGGAGGTGCTGTTCGGTGCCCGTGACAATTACCATTAACGGCAAGGACTATTCCGTGAAAGAGGATCAGAGTATTCTTGAGGCTTGCCGTGAAGTTGGAATGGATATTCCAACGCTCTGTTATCACCCTGCCCTCTCTGTTGTTGGATCATGCAGGGTCTGTGTCGTCGAGGTTGAGGGAGCTCGTAGTCTCTCGCCCGCATGCGCAACTCAGGTCGCTGATGGAATGAAGATTAAGACGAATTCTGAAAGAGTGAACAAGGCCGTAAGATTCAACCTTGGTCTTCTGCTTTCAAATCACCCCAATGACTGTATGACCTGTGATGTGAATGGTAGATGCGAGTTTCAGGATCTGATATATCAATACGATGTTAAAGACATGTTCCCGAAGACCCTCAGAAATGTTTCTTATGACACTTCCAGTCCATCGCTGTTCAGAGACATGAACAAGTGTATTGATTGTGGAAGATGCGTTAGAGCATGTGATGAACTCCAGGGCCTATCAATTCTATCACCTGTAAATAGGGGATATCATGTTCTGCCTTTACCCGCTCTCGGAGCCCCTATTGCAGCTACTGACTGTATAAATTGTGGTCAGTGTTCAGCGGTATGCCCGGTTGGAGCTATTACCGAAAGGATGGAGTTCAGAGATGTTGTTGCCGAACTGAAGAGACATGATAAAGTTCTCATTGCGCAGACGGCTCCTTCAGTGCGCGTTGCGTTGGCTGAAGAGTTTGGAGAACTTCCCGGAACCGTTAGCACCGGCAAGATGGTTGCTGCACTCAGAAAGCTAGGGTTCGACTATGTGTTCGATACGAATTTCTCTGCTGACCTGACAATTCTGGAGGAAGGCTCTGAACTACTCGAAAGAGTTAAGGAAGGTGGAAAGTTCCCGATGTTCACCTCTTGTTGCCCTGGATGGGTTAACATGATGGAGAAACTATACCCGGAGTACACCGAGAACCTTTCAACTGCCAAGTCTCCTCAAGAAATGATGAGTGCTCTTGTCAAGACTTTCTTCGCGGAGAAGATTGGTAAAAGGCCGGAAGACATTTACCTGGTCTCCATCATGCCTTGTACTGCTAAGAAAGATGAGAAGGGGAGAGATACACTTCAAGTAAGAGGTGCCCAATCGACGGATGCAGTTCTGGTAACCAGGGAGCTCGGGAAACTTATCAAAATGCATAAGATACCCTTCGAGTCGCTTGAAGAGGAAGAATACGACAATCCTCTTGGGATCTCAACAGGAGCTGCAGCTATCTTCGGAGCAACTGGAGGCGTCATGGAAGCGGCTTTGAGAACCGCGTACGAGGTATACACCGGGGAAGAGTTGCCCAGACTTGACTTCGACTTTGCTCGCGGATTCGAAGGTGTGAAGGAAGCTGAAATAGAAATGAAGGGCACTAAAGTAAAAGTTGCGATTGCTCATGGTGGAAGCAATGTTGTCAAGTTGATGGACAAGATACGTTCAGGTGAAGCCTTCTACCATTTTGTCGAGATAATGGCATGTCCAGGTGGCTGTATAGGTGGCGGCGGTCAACCGAAATCGAGTGTTCCTGGTTATTTGGAAAAGAGAATGGAAGCAATATATAGTATTGACAAGTCTTCCAAAATCAGGAAATCTCATGAAAATCCGGGAATTCTAAAGCTTTACGAAGAGTATTTGGAGAAGCCCCTAGGACACCTCTCACACGAACTACTCCATACTCATTACAAGAACAACAGCAAGAGCGTAATTGAGAGAAAGAAGGAGCTTGAGGAAATCGCCAAAGGGTAGCTATGATGAAGAAGGTAATCCGAGGGGCCAGGTGCCCCTCGTTTCTATTCAGCCATCGCTTCTCAGCAGAGCCAGAAACACTGCAAAGGGTGTTTTCAAGAGACACCTGAAGTCTAGCATCAACGACCTGTTCTTGACATAATAGAGGTCGTAAGCAGTTTTTACTTTGTACTCTTCAAGTGTTGTTGTGTACTTGTAATTGATCTGCGCCCAACCTGTGAGTCCGGGTTTGACTAAGAGTCTTAGTGGGTAATCGGGTATGTTCTCCATTCCGAGGCTGTGAAATGATGGGAGCTCTGGCCTTGGCCCGACTAAGCTCATGTCTCCCTTTATGATGTTGATTATCTGAGGAAGTTCATCCAATCTTAGAGGTCTCAAGAATCTGCCTAGGCGAGTAATCCTATCTTTACCCGCCTTTGTTTCAAAAGTTCTAAACTTATACATTTCGAATTCCCTGCAGTCCTTTCCGATCCTCTTCTGGCAAATAAATACAGGTCTTCCGCTAGAGATAACTGAGGTCAGCACAATTACTCCGATGACAGGGCCGAACAGGACGAGCATCGCGACTCCGAGGACTATGTCAAGTACTCTCTTGATTCTGTCGTAGGTTTTCTTGGTTTCTATTGGTTCTCTTTCAATAAGCATCAACTTCTCTTCATTGAAGCTCTCGTGAGAAAGCCTGTATAGAAAGAAGTATCTCAGAGCGGTAAGTGTCAGAGTAGGTAGGGCTATCCATGGTGATAAACGAATCAACAAAGCCCCGAATAAGCAAGACAAAACAACGGATCCAAGGGAAGAAGCCTTCTGCTTATCTGGATCGGAAAAAGTGATTCCCTCGTAACCGCGCATAGAAAAGCTAATAAAGACACATACACCAAGAGCTGCGATAAACGCATCAAAACCGTTCAATAAGAGCGGCAAAGCTAGAGAAAGATCCAGCAAATACCATAGCCTGTCCATCGTTATATTGTCTCATCTTTACAACGATATTGGAACCAGCAATTTCGCGAAATATTGAATCTTGAAAGAGGATTTGCGGTATCATGTAAATTAGGAGGTCCATGGTGAAAAAACTATATCTGAGTGATCTTCACATAGGTGACGGAACGTTAAAGGATGACTTCAAGTTCGATTCGGATCTCATCGAGCTGATACTCAGCTCCAAGGACAAAGGTTTCGGCGAGATCGTAATTGTTGGTGATGGTCTTGAGTTGCTGATGTCAGAGTTTATTAGAAGCAGACGGATGTTGCCTTTTGACAGATTGCTGAAAGAGATCGATGTATCGATTGTCGATGCTATTGAGAGCAAACATCAGGAAGTGTTCAGAGCATTCAGAGAGTTCGCCGAGAGTGGAAGAGTGAAATACGTTGTTGGAAACCATGATTCCCTTTTGCTTTTCAGTGAGAGACTCCGTCACAAGTTGAAGGAGTTACTGGGAGACGAAGAGAAGGTTGAAATCCTGCCTTATTATCTTGACAGAGAGTTCAAGACTTTGGCCATTCACGGCAATCAGTACGACATTGTGAACAGATTCTTCAGAGATAGGAAGAACGGCAATCTTATGCAGCCTTTTGGTGACTATATGGCCCGGTTCATGATGGAGAACTTTGACAAATGTCTCATGAGAACCGAGCTTCCCGAGCAGGTGGTAAGGGATTATCAGAATGTGCACCCTACTCTCGATGTATTTCAGTGGCTTGAATACTTAAGGAGAGTGTATGAGGTCGACTCGGACTTACAGGCGGAGTGGTCAAGGCAATTTCTTATTCTTTTGAAGAGCCATGATGCACAACGTTGGATAGATGCTAACTGGCCGGTTTTGAAGGTCGTTGAGGGGTTGTTTGTGAACAGGCACGGCGGTATGAAACTCGGAAGTCTGATGGTGAGAATCGTGATGGCAGTCAGAAAGTTGAAGAAGACTGACAATCTATATAGGCAAGGGAGAAGACTGCTTGGTGCGGAGGGAAAGAAAGGCTTTCAAAAGGCCATGAACAGTGAGTTCTTTCTGATGTATGGTGACAAAGCCCCGCCTATCGTTCCAGGTGAACTGAAAGGTGTTGTGATGGGTCATAATCACCGCCACGTATTGCGGATGATTTCGAGCAACGGAGAAGAGAAATTCTACGCTAATGCCGGGACATGGAAGCCCGTCGTAGAGATGATTGATGATAATCCTAAAAACGGTTTTGCAAGAAGAGTTGAGCTGGGGTACATCACTATAGAGATGATTTCTAACGAGTTTCTTGTTCAGTCGAACCATATCAAGAAACTTAGTGGCCTGCGGTTATCCGAGGATACAATAGAGCGGAATGCCGACAATTCTATTTCGCACGAGATTGGACTAAGAGTCTGAGGAGGGATTCACGTTGCACTATTACAGAGGTTCCACGATAGTGCCGATTATCATTACTTTGCTCCTGGTAATTGTAGCTGCCGTAGTTGCAGCATTTTTCCTCTGGCCCGTTCCAGAACCGAAAATACTTATCTCGAATGTCTCGCCAATTCCGAAAAATGCAGAGAGAATCCAATATGCTGAAAAGGTAGAATTAAGATGGGAAGCTGTATATGAACGTCCAAGGCATGGCCTCTTAGCAGAAGTCTTCGCTGGCAAGGACAGAAATAGTTTGACCAGATTGGCACTTGACCTTCAGGGTGATCTGACCTCCCCTACTGAGGGGATATTTTCCTTCTCTCATGAGTTTGAGGTTGACCCTCATTCTCAGTATTGGTGGAAAGTAAGGGTTTACACAGAAGGCGGAAAATCTGCAGAAAGTGAAATCTGGACGTTCGTACTCATGAATACTTATCCTAGAAGACCAGAGCTAATTCCACCCAGCAGAAACCTGGGAAATGTCCCCCTAAAAGATCTTACACTTAACTGGAGTTCCAATGATCCTGATGGAGATGAGTTAGTATACGACGTGTATTTTGGCAGAGAGCCAAGATTAGATGAGAAGGACCTTCTCATTAGAGGAACGCACGAAACGATGGTTGACGTTTCGTTACTAAAGAGACTTGATTACTCGACGAAGTATTACTGGAAAGTCGTTGCGAAGGACTCGTATGGAGGTGAATCTACTTCTTATACTGAGAGTTTCACAACACAGATGAGGGCAGATCTTCCTGCAGTTACGCCGGAAAACCCAAGAAGCGGAGCTAGCGATTTCGATGCTGGAAGGAGGAGCCTCTCATGGAAGACCTCACTTCCTCTCGAGTACTATCCCGAACCACTTTATTTCGATGTCTATCTTGCGGAAGGTCAGTCGAGGCATTCCCTCATCGGAACCACGAATTCAACGGATATAGTTATTCCTTCTCTTAAAGGACACACAACTTACAGCTGGTATGTTGTAGTGAGGGACGCATCAGGTAAGGAGAAGAAGAGCGAAGAGTGGATCTTCCGGACTTCAAACAGAGCTCCTGTAATTGATATGAAGTATCCCTTTGCGCCTCCCGGGCAGTCCTCAATACCGGTAACTTGGAGCGTAGTGGATCCCGATGGGGATAGTGTTACAACCGAGGTCTTCTTCGGGGCTGAAGATGAAGAACCTGTCAGGATTGCTTCGGGCAGAATGACATCCGTTTTTCTTTCAGCTCTGGACGAGGGGACTAGTTACAGTTTAGTCATAAAAGCCAGTGACAATCATGGTGGCGAGGCAAGCAAAGAGATGCAAATAGTACCGGGAAACCGAGCTCCTAGTGTAGCCGTTGTTAACCCGGTTTCTCGGGAAGGGGTAGAGCCATCGGCTGTCTCTTTCAGGTGGGTCGGCGAGGATCAAGATGGCGACTCGATAAGCTATGAGCTTCATCTGAAGTCGCTAGATGATTCTAGAGTAATTGGACCTATAGATTCTCAAGAACGTGTAGTACGAGATCTTGGAGAAAACGAAGAGTACAGTTGGTATGTTGTTGCGACTGACTCTAGGGGCGCATTTGTCAGAAGCGAAGAAGCGGTCTTCAGAACGGGAGATAAGTCGCTGGCAGTAGTTCTACCGGTATCGCCCAGACCTGGAGAAGAAGAAGTACCCCGTTCGCACACCCGTTTCATTTGGGAAATCGATGGAGAGAGAGAGGGCCTTTCTTACAGGTTTGTTCTTGCAAATGACATCGAGATGAACAACACAGTCATCGAACGCGTCCTCGATAGACCGGATATTGAGCTTACTCAGGATATATTGAGCAACACCAGGTACTTCTGGCGGGTAGATTTGATCAAGGACGGTTCCGAGATTGCAGGAGAAATCTGGTCTTTTGAGACCGAAAACCTCCCACCCGAGGTTCCGCGCCTCATATTCCCAATGGACGGTGCTTCGGAAGTCTCTACAAGGGATCTGACCCTGAGATGGGAAGGTAACGACCCGGACGGGGTAATCGTTTCAACAAAGATCTACTTGCGCGGAACCGAATTCGTTGAGAAAGTGTATTCTGCCTCAGAGAGTTCTTTCACTATCGGTGAGCTTGAACCTGGGCGAAGATATGAGTGGGCCGTGGAGATTATTGATGATGGTGGGAAGAGCTCCAAGAGCAGGTACTCATCGTTTGTTACAGGCAACCAGAAGCCAGTCATTAAGCTTCTTCAACCTTCTCGCATGTTCCTGGAGGGGGCAACGACGCCTCTTGTTGTTGAATGGGAGCTGGACGATCCTGAAGGAGAAGACCTTGAGGTGGGAGTATATGTCGACCTTGCCGAAGAGTCGTTGGGGCGCCCGGTAGCTATCGGAAATAACCTTGAGAGATATGTCATAACCAATCTCATTTCCGGAAGGGATTACTTGTTGACAATCGTGGCAGAGGATCCCGGAGGTGAAAAAGGGATTCTCGAAATACCTATAAAAAGCCGTGTTTCGGGACTAGACTACATTTATCCTTCCGGTGGAGTATTCGAGAACGACAGAGAGTTCTCTTGGTCATATTCACAACAGAGTTCGGGATACGTCTTCCGACTTTATGATTCAGATCATAACCCCATTGTCAGAAGAGTTGTTCAGGACAACAAATACAGACCCGAACTATCTTTTGAGGACGGTAGACAGTACTTCTGGGCTGTATCTGTCTTGAGAGACAACGTCGAGTATGCAGGCGAGCCGGTCAGTTTCATTTCCGGACAGCCGTTTGGAGTGTTGCTTGAAGCGCCGAGGAACGGAGAAAAAGTGTCGGCTTCGGGAGTAACATTGAAATGGGTTTTAGACGGTGATACAGAAATGATAAGGCAGAAGGAAGTCTATTTTGGAGAACTGGGTAGCCTTTCACGTTACACGGTTTCGAGCGACAGTTATCAAACAGGAAGGCTTCTTCCGGGACGAACATATGAATGGTTCGTTCAGTTGACAGACAATAGTGGAGCCACAATAAGAAGCGAGACTTTCCGATTCTCAGTTGAAAACAGACCTCCAGAACTGTCTTTAATCAGTCCCGTCGATGGAAGGGCGATCGGTGAAACCTATGTTGATTTGACATGGTCAGGCTATGATCCTGACGGAGATCAGCTCAGGTATTCGGTGTATTTTGGTTCGGGATCTGATCTTGAGCTTTATAGAGAGTCAATGCAGACAAATCAAATCAGAATATCCGGTCTAATCATGAATCGAATCTATAGATGGTACGTTGTGGCAACGGACGGCGAAAACACAGTTACCTCAGAGACGAGGACCCTTTATGTGGTAACGAGTCAAGTCGATCTGCAGGTAGAAGCTCCAGCTGCAGATTCAGTTGCCGATATCAGACCTGTCTTCTCATGGAAGGTTACGGGAGCGCAGGCGGGAGAGTTCAGAATTTATCTGGGCGAGTATCAAGATCAGATGTCTCTAGTAGCTACGACAGCGGGTAACTCATTTCAGTATCAGGACCGACTGAAGGAAGACAGTACGTATTACTGGAAAGTTGAACTGTGGAGGGACGGGAGTCTGCTTGCATCAACTTCAACAGTTCAGTTCAGAACGCAGTCTTCTGGAGAACCGGAACTTCATGATCAAAGAAGTGTAACAGCGATCTACTTCGGAGAGGCATTGAATATAGTTTCTTTGGATACTTCGGGCCTCGATATCATGGAGGTTCGTTATAACTATGATGGTGAAGTGCCTGTTGTGGTTAAAGGGAATCTTGTCTACGTGATAGAAGGGACGGGAAGACTAACAACCATTGATTATAGTTCGGGTGAGGCACAGGTTATTGGAACGATCGCAACAAATACCTCTCCGGTCAAAATAGTGCTTGAGGGAGGTTACCTTTGGATTCTAGACAATAAGAGCGCTGGAGTCGTTGTCAGAGTCTCCCTTAATAGCAGCGGAATTCCCGAAGGGATGGATGTTGTTTACAGAGATTGGACAACGCCGGTAGATTTGTTCGTTACTGAGGACCTTTCAAGAATCTATTTGGCCGATGCTCTCTCAGGAATAAAGATTCTTCAGAGAGAAGGGACGGGATACGTCGATCGCACTTCAAGCTTCGATCTTTCTCTCGAAGGTTATTCTAGAGCCGTTGCCGAGAAGAACGGCATTGTCTTTTCCGGGGAAGCGGGCATAAACGGTGGACTGAAACTTATAGATACTTTGAGATCGCTGAAGAGCACCGTTGGAAGGTACTACATTGTCTTGAAGATCGAAGTCTCAGACGATATTCTCTACGCTTCAACCGACAAAGGAGTAGCGATTGTTGACATAAGCACTCCGGCATCACCAGTTGTGCTAAGAGATCTGGAGCTTACGCAGGTCGATGAAATCTCAGTCTCGGGGAGGCTTATGATAGTGAAATCGGGAAACAGGATGTTAATATACGACGTAGAAAGACCAAATGATCCTATTTTGTTGGAAAGTAGAAATCAATAGCATCTAAACTTGGGAGGTGTTAGTGTGAGAAAGTATCTGGCATTGCTTCTAATAACTGTATTGTCTGTAGCGCTGTTCGCAGTAAGCGGCGTATTGGTGATGGCTATCGAAACCGAACCTGTAGGATTCGATCCGACTCTTGTGACTGCTTTTGCTTCGCACAGAGTTCTTGAAAACGTCTATGACGGTCTCCTGAAGTACGATGAGAACATGAACCTAATACCTAACCTTGCTGTAGACTTCGAAGTTGTCGATCCTTATACCATCGTGTTCGAGATCAGAGAAGGAGTCAAATTCCACAACGGAGAATCCCTAACTGTTGAAGATGTTTTGTTCACATTTGAAAGGATTAGAGACCCGGAAGTGAAAGCTCCCGCAGCCACTTACTATGGTGAAGTCGAATCTATAAAGGCCATAGAAGGCAACAAAGTCGAGTTCAAGTTAAAGATTCCAATGGCCTCTTCTCTCTTACCTAACTTTGCAGGTGTCAATAGCGCAATACTTTCGAAGAGTTTTGTAGAGTCAGGAGCAAATCTTCAGCTCGTGACGAATGGAACAGGCCCGTTCTTTATGGCCGAATTTGTAGCAGGTAACTACATAACGCTGAGAAAGAACACCGAGTACTTTGTGGAGGGACTTCCTTATCTAAGCGAAATAAAGATGATGATCATGCCTGAGGAGGTAACACGGGTCTCCGCGCTAAGAAACGGAGATGTCGATCTGGCAAAGATTAGCGAGCCGCTTAGTTTGAGACAACTGCCCTCAGATAGATTCAAGATATATAGAACACCTGTTCTAAGCTATTACTTGTTGGGGTTCAACACAACCAGAGGTCCTCTAAGTAAGCCAGAGGTTAGGAATGCTCTGAATTATGCAGTAAACAGAGAGATGATCGTCAAGGCGGTTGCATTCGACGAAGCAACTATAACAGGTCCTCTAAACCCGGAACTTGATTTTTGGGCGCTCCAGCCAAATGAGTTTGAGGAGTACACTTACAACCCAGCAAAGGCGAAACAGCTGCTAACGGAGGCAGGCTATCCAAATGGTTTTGAGTTTGAGATAGTTGCTGCCCAGAGATATAACTTCGACAAGGTTGCCCAAGTTATTCAAGCTCAGCTTGCGGAAGTTGGCGTCACAGCAAAGATAAACATTGTGGAATGGGGTATCTTCATTAGCAAATGGAGAGAAAGCGATTTCGATTCTTTCATTTCCATGAACAGTGGTTCTATTGATCCGGATATTCAGTTCAACAGGACCTTCAGAACCGGTGGATCAACCAATGTATTCCTTTACAGCAATCCCGAGGTCGATGAACTCCTTGACAGAGGAAGAAGCGAGTCGGATATTGTTGCAAGACAGAAGATCTATGGAGAGCTCCAGAAAAAGCTTGTGGAAGACTCACCGATTCTGTTCCTGTATTCGGCAAACACGATATTCGCTTCGAATAACGCTGTTCAAGGGTTCAGATCTCTGGCTAACGAGAGTCTTGTTTTCTTGAGAGAAACTCGCAAAGAGTAATAAGCAGGTAGAGAATGGAGTTCGGATACATTGTCAGGAGGTTGCTTTCGGCAATCCCCACTGTTCTCTTAGTAACATTTTTGGTTTTCATTGCAATCCACATAGTTCCCGGCGATGTGGTGGACATGATGCTAGGAACTCAGAACTATCTTAGTGAAAGCCAAATAGAGCAGCTCTATACTGAATATGGTCTAGATAAGCCTTTAGTCGTTCAGTATGGAATATGGGTGAGAAACCTCCTTTCTTTCAATCTAGGAACTTCACTTAGAACGGGAAGAACCGTAACCGAACTAATAAGAGAGAGATTTCCCGTTACTCTTGAACTGTCATTATTCTCTCTTGGATTCGCTATGTTGTTTGGTATTCCAATGGGAATCATATCTGCAATCAAAAGAAATGGTTTCATTGACAATTTCGTAAGGATAATCGGCCTCATCGGTCTTTCGTCCCCATCCTTTTGGGTGGGGGCGATCTTCATAGTTCTCTTCTCAGGTACCTTTCACGGCTTCAATCTCTTTGGCTATGTAAGACCGGGAGTAGATCTAATTTCCAATCTTCAAGTGATGTTTCTTCCTTCGCTCACATTGGGTTTGATGGTTGCTGCCCAGATCTTAAGGATTACGAGAACCTCGATGCTGGACGTGCTGAATCAGGATTATGTTAGGACGGCAAGAGCAAAGGGGGTAAGTGTGCGAAATGTTATTTTTAAGCATTCACTGAGAAACGCTCTGGTTCCTGTGGTAACGCTTTCCGGCATTCAGCTTGGATATCTTCTTGGCGGGACAATCGTTATTGAGAATATGTTTGCGCTTCCGGGAATGGGAAGACTTCTTCTCAATGTAGTGAATGAAAGAGACTACCCAGTTGTTCAGGGAATTGTTCTTTTTATAGGTATTCTGATAGTTATGTTGAACATAGCGGTAGACATAATATACACACTCATCGATCCTCGTGTTGAACTTCGGTAGGTGAGAGAGATTGCTTAATGTATTCAGAAGACTTATCAATAATCCAATTTACATAGTGAGTATGGCGATTATCATAGTTATAATCATGGTGACTCTGCTTCCTGGTTTGTTTGCTCCGTACGATCCGTATAAGATGAATATGGATTCTTTCATGAGCAAACCCACCTGGAGTCATCTGTTTGGTGGAGACCAGTTTGGAAGAGACGTGTTCTCAAGATCAATATATGGAGTTCAGAAGAGTGTGATCATTGCGTCCAGCGCAATAGCACTATCTGCTATTATAGGGACCTTGTTGGGACTCCTTTCCGGCTACATAGGCGGCTGGACTGATCTGATAATCATGAGGATCATGGACAGTTTTTTTGCCTTCCCTTCGTTAATACTGGCTCTCTTCATTATTGCACTATTTGGTTCAAGCATGGCCAATCTGATATTCGCAATAGGGTTGGTCTACGTCCCGATTTTTGCAAGGACTGTTAGGGGAGCCACTTTGTCTCTGAAGGACAGTCTGTATGTAAAGGCATCAAAGGCGTTGGGAAAGAAGGGTATTTCAATAATGTTGACCGACATCCTTCCAAACATCTCCTCTATACTCATAGTCACTTTCACAACAAACGTATCAACTGCCCTTCTTACAGAAGCATCTCTTGGGTTTCTTGGTCTTGGTTTACCTCCACCAGAACCTACTTTGGGAGGTATGGTAGGTCAAGGCACATCTTATCTACTTAGCGCACCATGGATCGTCCTCTTTCCCGGTCTTATGATCGCCATAATCGTACTGAGCCTGAATATTCTCGGAGATGGTCTTAGGGATGCGCTTGATCCAAGAATCAGCAGATAATTACCATCTGTAGGACCATAGGGTCGTGGAACTTGTGGAAACGGCATCCACGTGTTTTTTGAGAGTCTCAATCTCTTCAGCGGTATCTATGAGTCCAGCGGCGACAATCGTTATGTCGGGTGCGTGTGCTCTGATCTTTGGGGCGATTTTCGCCGCAACAATTCCAGGGAGTATCTCAATATTTCTTATACCATTAGATACGATTTGCTGTATTCCTTTGTCAACGGCCCTCGAGTCAAGAACGAAGAACCTCAACAAGCTCTGATTCAAACCAACGTTAACGGCTTGCTTAAAAATCCTTAGTTTAGCCGTGATTATCCCATCTACCCCGCTCTTCTTAAGGTAGATAACGCTGTCTTCATCTCCAGAAAGTCCAGACACGAAATCGATATCAACAAATACCCTTTTGCCAGCAGATTTGAACTGGTCTATTCTCTCTTGAACTTCAAACAAACCTCCATTGAGAAAAAAAACCGTCTCCGGTATAACGGCTTCCGGCCTCTCTTTTCTATCCCATAAAGCTGCAATGATTCCCTTAAGCATAGTAAACCTCCCTTAATCGATGATACACCATGTTCTGTAGATCGCTTATGTGCTCTTTGCTTTTCAGGTATCCGTAATCTGAAAAAACATTTGTGATATAATTCGAGTAAACGTGGTAGAGTTTATGAGAAAACCACGCCATAAGTTGATGGCGTGGTTTTCTTATTGGAGGTGCCGGAATGCAGGCGGTGGTTATTGGTGGTGGAGTTGTCGGTTCGCTAATTGCCCGAGAACTCACAAGATACAAAATTGAAGTCGTTCTGGTTGAGAAGTCCGAGGATATAGGTCAAGGCGTTACCAAGGCGAATTCGGCGATTTTGCATGGTGGTTACGATGATCCGCCAGATACTCTAAGAGCGAAACTTTGTGCCGCCGGGAATTCGATGTTTACCAGGCTTTCTGAAGAGCTAAAGTTTCCTGTTAAGAGGACAGGGTCACTTGTGGTCGCCAGAGGCAGAGACGAACTGCCAAGACTTGAGGAGCTCCTTGAAAACGGCATCAGAAATGGTGTGGAAGGACTCAGAATTGTTGAGAAGAGTGAACTGAAGAGTCTAGAACCATACATTTCTGATGAGTTCAACTTTGCACTTCTTTGCAGCAGTGCCGGTATTACCGAGCCATGGATGGTAGCTATCTCTTCATCGATAAACGTCTCTGAAAACGGAGGCAAAATAATCACAAGCGATGAGGTAGTGGGCGGTACTATGAGAAATGGGAGGATTGAGAAGGTTCTTCTAAGATCGGGAAGAAAGCTAAGGGCTGATTTAGTGATAAACGCTGCGGGGGTATTCTTCGAGAGAGTTGCATCAAGCTTCGGAGTTGATGTGCCTTCCGTTAAATTGAGAAAGGGAGAGTACATTCTTTTGGATAAGAAAGCAAGTTCGCTTGTAAAAAGGATTATCTTTCCACTCCCAACTGCCGAAGGGAAAGGAAGACTCGTTGTTCCAACGGTTGATGGAGGTGTTCTACTTGGTCCCACTTCTGTCGAGTTGCCGGGATTTACTCCTGAAGATGTAAGTACTACTTATGAGGGGCTGGTCTCTGTTAGAAATTCCGGGGAGTATCTGATTCCCGGAATAGACAATCCAGGCTGGTATGTCAAGTCCTTTGCCGGACTAAGACCGGAGACAGATCAGAAGGATTTCTACATAAGAAAGGCAGAAGAACTAGAGAACTTCATCACGGTTGGAGCCATCAGGTCTCCCGGATTAACTGCAGCACCGGCGATTGCAGAATATGTTGTGACTAGAATAGTCCCCGAAACAGGAATTCGCCTGGTCGAAAGAGATGATTTCGTTTCTAGCATCAAAGAGAGAGAGAGAATAAAAGAGCTTTCGTTTGAGCGAGCATCACAACTCATTGACAAGGATCCCGCCTATGGAAGGATTGTATGCCAGTGCAACGAGGTATCTGAGACAGAGGTGATTCAGGCAATAAGAGATGGAGCGAGGACTGTGGATGGAATTAAGTTTAGAACAAGAGCTGGTTTTGGTAGATGTCAAGGCGGATTTTGCAGTTCAAGTATTGCCAGAATTCTGGCCAGAGAGCTGAAAAAAGACCTGTCGGAGATTAGACAGAACAATGAAAGAAGCTGGATAGTAAGCGAGAAGGTGAGACAATGAAGAGACTCATCACAGACGTACTTGTAATTGGCGGGGGAGCCGCAGGAATGGCCGGTGCCTTCAGCGCAGCGAAACAGGGTGTCAAAGTAACCCTGCTCGAAAGAGAGGCAGTAGTTGGCGGCGTCTTGAATCAGTGCATTCACAATGGTTTTGGACTTCAGTTTTATCATGAAGAACTTACTGGTCCGGAGTTTGCAGCTCGACTACAGAGTGAGATGAGTCAGGAAAGGGTAGATGTGATAGGTGAATCATATGTTCGGGAAATTGATGTCCGGAGGAAGGAAGCTTTGGTGTTGTCACCACAAGGTGCCTTCAAAATAGAGTCAAGGGCTCTCGTGATTTCGACCGGTGCAAGAGAGAGACCATTTGGGTCATTGCTGATACAAGGAGATAGACCTTCTGGGGTTCTGCCAGCTGGACTGGCACAGAGATTTGTCAATCTGGAGAACTATCTGCCGTCAAGACGTGCAGTTGTACTTGGTTCGGGGGATATTGGGTTGATAATGGCCAGAAGACTAACCCTTGAGGGTGTCGAGGTTGTGGCAGTAGTTGAGCGAATGCCGTATCCAGGTGGGCTTACGCGAAACATTGTTCAGTGTCTAGAGGACTATGGTATCCCGCTTCTTCTGTCGACAACGGTTACTGGCATTTATGGCAACGGAAGGCTTGAGGAAGTTGAGATCTCAAGAGTCGATGAGAAATTCACGCCTGTTCCTGGCACCTCGAAGAAATTGAAGACAGACACGCTGATTCTATCGGCAGGATTGTTGCCACAGGTTGAGGATTTCGATAATGATTTGATGATAGATCCTGTTAATCGAGGTTTCATCGTTTCCAATACCGGTGAAAGTAGCATAGAAGGTGTCTTCGCTGCAGGAAACAATGTGGCTGTGTTTGACCTGGTTGATTATGTGGCAGCTGAGGGTTGGATAGCTGGCCGACATGCTGCTCTTTTCTCACTTGGCGAGAACACGTCAGGTGACCGAGTTCCGGTCATAAGAGGAGAAAACGTGGGAGTACTGGTTCCAAGCATTGTCGATATGGAAGAACACTTGAGATTGTACATAAGACTGAGGAAGCCCATGGATGAGGGAAGAGTAGTACTAAAGGAGTTGAACTACGAAAAGGGTTTTTCTTACGGAGTTCCAAGTGAGATGATCCAAGTGGTCATAAACAAGGATAAGCTGGCTCCTCTCCTGGATGCAGGACAACTGACTGTAGAGGTGTTAACATGAAACGACATATTACCTGTGTGATCTGCCCCGTAGGTTGCAAGATATCTGTAAGAAAGAAGGATGAGAAATACGAAGTAACTGGTAACAAATGCCCAAGAGGTCAGGAATACGCACTCAATGAACTCGTAATGCCGAAACGAATACTTACGACCAGCGTGAGAGTTTTGAACGGAGAACTCCCTCTTGCTTCAGCGAAGACCACAGGCCCAATTGACAGAGCCCTAATACTCGAAAAGATGAGCTTAATCAGAAGAATAGCCGTTGAGGCGCCGGTGAAGATAGGGGACGTTTTGATAGATGACATCGACGGTGAGGGAACTTCACTTGTCGCTACTCGACCAGTCGGAAGAATCGAAACCTCCAATCAGTAGCTTTGGCTACTTGAAATAACTTTAGATTCGAGTTACAATAATCAATGTGTTCCAGCGTGGCTCAATGGCAGAGCATCCGGCTGTTAACCGGACGGTTGGGGGTTCGAGTCCCTCCGCTGGAGCCAGAACTCCCCCGTAAGGGGGAGTTTTCGTTATATCCAGCTCTGCCCTGGAACTTTCGGGAATAGCCTGGTTTTCAGGACGTTGTCAAGAGAGCATACATATCTGGCAAGTCTTTCGACTCCAATTCCACAACCCGCTGTTGGAATGAGTTCTCTCATTTCTGCTATCTCCATGTACCAGGCAAGTTCTTCGGGGTCAGTACCTTTGAATTCCATTCTGTTAATAATCCTTGGGTGTTCCCACTCTCTCTCTCCACCAGACAAGGTCTCTCCGAATCCTTTTGGAAGAATCAAGTCCATGTCTTTGAGTGTCTTTCCATCATCAGACAGGAGGTCGTAGAACTCCCTCTCCCAAATTGGGAAGTCTATCAACCAGAAGGGTTCAGTGAAGCTGGAGGACAGAACGGTTTCGAAGTCTTTTCCATACTGTTCGTAAGCATCCATGAACTTCACTTTTGCGAATGGTCGGGAGGGTACTAAAGGGTCTGAAGACAGATACTCCAGTTCCCTTCTACAGCTCTCTTTAATTGTTGTAATTACGCTGGCCAGCAGATCTTCAACAAGTAACATCACGTCATCTCTGGACGCGTTCTTGATTTCCAGATCGATCTGACTGAATTCGAAAAGATGTTTTCCCGACAGCGCCTTCTCAGAAGTCTCTAGTCTCACGTTAGGAGATACTATGAAAATCCTGTCAAATGACTTGCATGCCAACTGCTTGTGGAAAATCATAGACTGCGTTAGACGATACTCCTGATCGTAATAATGAAACTTCGCGTTATGAACTTCATGGTTCAGTGGATCGGTTATCGGAGATACAACGGTGGGAAGAAGTTCCACAAAGCCTTTTCCCCGAAGGAAGTTGTTTGCTTCTCCCAGCAGTGCGGACTTAACTCTAACTGCCGATTTTACTAGTGGGTCGCTCAGGTGTTCCAGTATCCTTGTGCTTAGTCTCCCTGTGCTTTCCATTCTCTCACCCCTTATAAAAAAAGAAGGCCGATGGTTATCCATCGGCCTTTTAATCTTCTAAAAGCTACAAAAGCAAAGATTAACTGACCGATCCCGGCCAGGAATTATTATCGACTACTCTATTCCCATATAAAGACTCATTATGAACCATAATCATTCCTCCTGATTGTTTGATTGTACCACCTGAAAAGTAACACGAAAAGCACGCTGTTTAAGATTTGTTGAAGTATCTTTGTTAAATAGCGCTCGATCGGTTTATAATATTAGCATGAATATCATTCCGATTTTCGTTCCACATGAGGGTTGCAGAACGCGGTGTACTTTCTGTAATGAACATTCGGCTACGGGAGTAAGTAGACTTCCCGATGAAGCCGAGGTCCATGAAACTGTCGAGAGATACCTTTCGTTTTTCAGGGATCCCCATAAGGCAGAACTGGCTTTCTATGGCGGCACCTTTTCAGGTGAAGGCCGTCAGCAAATGTACCTTGAAATTGCAGACAGATTATTCAAGAAAGGAATCATTGGAGGTATAAGATTCTCCACGTCGCCGGGACTGCTTACTGAAGAGACGATTAATCGTATGAGATCTTACCCAATAACCTTTGTGGAATTAGGAGTTCAGTCATTCGACGACGATGTTCTGAGAGGGTGTCACAGAGATCATGGCGCAAACGAGATTTACGAAGCCGCTCGATTATTGAGAAAGAATGGAATTGATTACGGGATCCATTTGATGACAGGATTATCTGGAGATTGCGAGGCGAAGGACATGTTCTCGACAAAGGAAGCAATCAGAGTCGGTGCATCTTGTGTGAGGCTTCATCCAGTCGTTGTACTGAAAGGATCGATTCTCGAAGAAGAGTATCATCTTGGAGCATTCACGCCGAAAGGAATTGAAGAGTCACTTGAGATTCTATGGAAGATGTACCTTTTGCTTTTGCTGTCTGAAGTGAAAGTTAGTAGAGTAGGGATCTGTCTTTACGGAAGACAGGTGGCAAATGTAGTTGCAGGTCCTTTTCACCCTGCTCTTGGGGAACTTGTCAGAGATAGGCTGATGTTTGAGATCTTAAGAGAGTTCTGCGTGCAGAATAATCGTCGCTCTCTTTGCCTTGATAGATCGAACAGCAAATGGTTCACAGGCCATAAGAAGGGAATTCTCGCAAGAGCATTTAGAGAGGGGATTTCAATCTCCTTTGTCGAGAATGGAGAGGATGTCGATTTGCCTTTCTACATGAAGTCTATCGGGGAAAGGATTCTGGGGGGAGTCTATGCTCAAGCTTGATTCAGTTTATATCAAGGGGTTCAAGAGCTTTGCCATGCCGACGAAATTTGATGTATCATCGGGAATTACAGCTGTGGTCGGTCCGAATGGAAGCGGCAAGTCGAACGTTGTGGATGCAATAAGATGGATGTTCGGAGAACAGTCGATGAAGAACATCCGTGCTGACAGTAGAGAGGATGTGATCTTCAACGGTTCGGAGAGGTTTCCGCCATCAAACTCTGCTGAAGTAAGACTGGTGTTCGAGTCGGAGGAAGGGACCTTCTCAATAGCAAGAGAGATTTCCAGGGACGGGCAGTCGATGTATAAAGTTAACGACAAGCAGTCTAGGCTGAGAGATATCAGAGAGTTGTTCCAGGGGACAGGAGTAGGGATGGATATCTACTCGATTGTTGGTCAGGGACAGGTTGATAAGGTCGTGACAGCCTCACCTTACGAGTTAAGGGCTCTCATTGAAGAGGCCGCAGGCACGGCTGTTTACAAGGAGAGGAAAAAGGAAGCACTCGGGAAACTGGCGGCAACCGAAGAGAATCTGAGCAGGCTTGAAGACATTATCTTTGAGCTTGGCAAGCAAAGGAAGTCGCTATATCTGAAAGCGAAGAGGGCAGAAAAGTTTGTTGAGTATTCTGCGAAACAAAAGGAACTCAAGAACCTTTACTTTGGCAATATCGCAAGACTGGAAGAAGAGAAGCTTACTAGTCTGAGAGAAAGATTTGACAAAGCACGAGATGAACTGAAGGATCTTCAGAAAAAGCTAATTGAAGGTGAATCGAACTGGTCGGCCCTGAGGGCGGAGTTTTCTGAGGTCGACAAGGAGATTGAGGGTTTTACGAAACTTCTTGAAGAATATAAAAAACGTCAGAATGACTTGCTCGAGCTTAAAGAAATGTACACTCGAAGATTGAGTGAGAAAGAGAACCGACTAATTGAAGTCTCCACTAGGATAGATAATTTCAGATCGGAAATCGATGATCTCGATAAGAGAAAGGATGAGATCAAACTGATTATTGATAGTCTTGAGCAGCAGATCTCTGATGAAGAAGCCGCCCTTTCCTCTTCCGAAGAGGAGAGAGACTCGCTGGTGAAGAATTACAGTGCGCGTGAACGAGAATGGCTGAAACACCAGGAGAGTTTTGAGTCAATCTCGAAAAGGCTTTCCAAGATAGAGAATGAGCTTGAGAGACTCGATAACAACCGTGAGGATACGGGCAAGAGGCTAAGGTTAATCGAGAGTCAGCTTGAAGCTAAGAGCGCGAGGTTTGAGACTCTCAAAGATGAGACTGAATCACTCGCCAAACAAGGTAAGGAAAGCACCGAGAAGCAGCGCAAAGTTGAGAGAGATATTGGTGCGTCAAGAGAACGCCTGAATGAACTAGATACGGAGCTTGAGAAAGCAAGAGAGAAACTCTCTAAAGATGAAAATGAGTTAAGGCGTTCTCAAATGGAAAGATCCCTACTTGAAAGACAACAGGAAGAGTATCAGGGTTTTTCCAAGGCTGTGAGAGAGGTATTCTCGAGAAAGGATAGTTTTGCAGGCCTGAGAGATGTGGTTGCGAATCTTATCCAGGTACCAGAATCATACGAAACTGCGATAACTATTCTTCTCGGTTATAGAATGCAAGATATCGTGGTTGATGATTCCATAACCGCAAAGAGAGTCATCGAGTTTCTCAAGACATATAAGATCGGCCGTGTCACACTGCTTCCTATGGATATGATTGAAGGGAACTTCAGGAACTTCACCAGAGTGGAGTCGCATCCTGGATTCATAAACTACGCAGCCAGATTGGTTGATATTCCCTTTGGCTTCGAGAAGCTCCCGGTGTATCTCTTTGCGAATTCAGTTGTCGCCAGAAGTTTGGATGATGCAATCGAGATGAGGAAGGAAGCAGGCTTCTCGGGAAGAATAGTCTCTGTTGACGGTCAATTGTTGAGTGCTGGCGGTTCGATTACTGGTGGCTTCATTGGGGAAGAGACGAGAACCGATTTGCTTTCGAGAAAACGAAGAATTCAAGAGCTTCTAGAGAGAGAAACGAAACTCGAGAAAGAGATCCAGCTCGGTGGTAAGCAGATAGGTAGACTGAAAGATGAAACTATTGAAGTTCGCGGCTACCTTAAGACATTGCAGGAAGAGCTGAACGAACTTGCCTCCAAAGGGGCCGCGATAAACAGAATGATTAGTGAGCTCCTTAAATCTGCACAGGAAGTTGAAGAGGAGATATCGGAACTAACTAAGCTCGAAAATGAGTATACAAGAAGGTTGGAGGAGAATTCGAGAAAGAAGGAGATTCTTGTTGGAGAGCAGACTTCTCTGAGAGAAGAACGATTGGATTTGGAAAGGAAAGTCGAGGCCGAATCCGAAGAGTTGAAGAAACAGAAAAAGGCTCTTGAACAGCTCCAAGAGACAATAGTAGACACTAGATTAAGGCTTTCAACTCTATATGAGAAACATGAACAGTATACGAAGGAACACGCATCTCTAATTCAGAAGAAGAAGAACGATCAGGAAAGTATTGAGCTCCTGTCTAGGGAGGTAACTGAGCTTGAGTCGGAGACAGAACGCCTAAGAAAGCAAGTAGCCGATCAGGAACGGGAGCTTTCATCGGTCAAGAAGGAAACAGAGAATCTCTTCTCTAGCATTAGATATCAAAGAGAGGGAAAGGAGCAAAGACTATCAGCCCTTCAGGAGGTTGAAGAAGAGATTAACAGGTTGAAGGATGAAAGAGAGAAGCTTCGTGAGCAATCTCATCAAATCGAAATGCATATTCAAGAAAGTGAAATGAAGCTCTCAAGGGTAAGAGAAGAGTTTGAAGAAGATGCGAGCGAGATTCAGATCCTGTCAGAAGAGAACCTTAAAGATGTAAAAGTGGAGCTTGATGATTACGAAAACAAGCTGAAGTTTCTTGGCAGTGTTGATCTTGAGGCAATAGACGAGTATGGAGTTGTGGACAAAGAGTATCAGGAACTCGATGAGCAGAAGCGAGATCTGGAAGAAGCCAAGGTGAAGTTGATAGAGCTGATTGATAAAACTGATGCGAAGGCCAAGAACATTTTCATGGAGACGTTCAACAACGTGAACAGTAACTTCAGCCATTACATTCAGGAGATTTTTGACGGTGGGGAAGGAGAAATCAAAATCATCCCGGGTGAAGATCTTCTTGAGACCGGTTTGGAAATAACTGTAAGGAGGCCTGGAAGGAAAGTTCAGAAGCTGCAACTTCTCTCTGGAGGAGAGAAAGCACTTGTCGGTATTGCACTAGTGTTCTCCTTATTGAGTATAAAGCCCAGCCCCTTCTACGTTTTAGACGAGGTAGATGCTCCTCTTGATGACTTCAATGCGGAGAGGTTCAGGGTGCTGTTGAGAAAGCATGCTACCGATACTCAGTTTCTTGTTGTCACCCACAACAAGCTTGTTATGGAAGTTGCCAACGTTCTTCACGGAGTTACGATGACAGATGGTCTCTCAAGAGTTATTCCAGTAGAGCTTAAATCGGTTGAGACTGTAATCGGTTAATCTTTTCCGTTTGTAGAAGTCAAATGACTAGACTCCCTTGAAATAACTACAAGCATTCCAATACCAATGAGTGCTGATCCCGAGAAGAACATAAGAGAAGGGGAGTTCTTTAGAAAGAGTATATCTGCAATGATTGTGAACACAGGAATGGTGTAGACCCAGAGAGTTGCTGCCTTCCCGCCCCAAAGATTTATGCCTTTGTTCCACATTATGTACCCAAGAGCGGAGGCGAATACACTAAGAAAGAGAATCCCTCTTACTGCACCTTGAGAAAACTCAACGGGCTTGTTTAGAATGAACACCTCAGTTACCACGAGAGGTGATGAAAAGAGAAGACCCCAAAGCATTATTTCCAGAGTAGTCCATATTGAGCTGTTGTGTATCTTCTCGTAGAAAAAGGTGTAGGCAGCCCATGAAACTGCAGCGCCAAAGGAGAGGAGATTTCCAACTGTACTAGAGCCTTCGGAGAATCTCCCTGAGAAGATGATTACAAAGAGTCCGGCAAAAGCTACTAAACCCCCAAAATACTCCAAGAAATCGAATCGCTTCGTAACAACATCGTAGAGAATTATTGTCAGAATCGGTGCGGTGGAGACGATGAGAGAAGCATCAGAAGCGTTCGTCAAAGTCAGTCCGTAGTTTTCAAACAGGAAATAGAACGTGATTCCGAATAATCCAGCCAAAGCAGCATTCTTGTGATCGACGGTCCTAAACGAACCTCTTTTCCGTGTAGACAACGGAAAGAGTATACCGACCGCTATGGAGAATCTTATATACGCTAGTAGCATTGGTGGCAGTGATTCAACGGCCACCTTCGTAAATATATATGATCCTCCCCAGATCATAGCTGTCGCTGCAAGAATTACGAGACCGAAGGATCTTTCTTTTGTTCTTCTCATACTCTCTTATATGGGGAGTAATCTGAGTTGGATCTAGAGATCACAGGTTCAAGTATTAGAGCCTCGTATGGGTGAAGGTCAATACTTATCGTCCCAAAGGATGCACTAAAGGCCTTTCCTGCAATAGTGTCCTTCATCTCCGTTCCATTCATGAGAAAGCCCTCTTGCAGAAATACTCTTGACCTTACATTCTTTTCTGTAGGATTTACGATGCAGACTAAAAGATCATCAACAATTCCAGTTGTTCTCTTGAATGAGATTAGAGAATGATCAGAGCTGACTAGGGGTTTGAAGTCGCCCGACCGGAGAGATGGTTTGCTTGAACGAATGGTGTTCAGAGTCTTGTATAAGTTCAAGGTCTCAATCTCCTGGCTCGTGTGCTCCCACTTCATCGGTGCCCTATTCTCCGGATCGTTGCCTCCTTCCATACCTAACTCTTCCCCATAGTAGATCAAAGGGACGCCCGGAAGGCAATACTGGAGAATCAACGCTGCTTTGATTCTGTCTATGGATCCAAGCTCGTTCTTCAGTCTCGGTACATCGTGTGAAGAAAGGACAGTCCAGGACTTCGACAGGAATTCCAGGCCTGCATCTCTAACTGCATCATTAATAATGTTAACTGCATCTTTCCCTGAAACAAAACCGTTCAAAGCTTCCCATATTATCAACCTGAAGTAGTAGTTCATAAGCCCATCAAGACCCGATCGCTCCGGCCAGCTCCCTGGGTAATTCCATATCTCACCAATCACGCACGAATCAGGTCTAGCAAATCTTGTTCTTTCGACTATTTCCTTCAGAATTTCAGGACCCAGATCATATGCAACGTCTAGCCTCCAGCCATCGATTCCCATGTTGAGCCAATGACGCAACACTGATTCCTCTCCCTTGAAAATGATTTCCGCAAGATCGGGGTTCTCCAGGTTCAGTTCGACAAGATTACCGGAATTCATCCAACCCCTGAATCCCTTCTCTCCCCTTATGAAGTACTCCATCAGTCTTTCGTTGCCTTGAAAAGCCCCTGGTTCATCGAAGATCTCCAGCCCATTGAACCACCTTCCAGCAATGCCAGCATGATTAAACACTCCGTCAAGTACAACTCTAATTCCCATTGCGTGGGCACTCTCAATTAGGGCAACAAAGTCTTCTTCAGTGCCAAGATCGGGGTCGATAGCGAAGTAATCAATTGTGTCGTACTTATGATTTGTGTGAGCCCAGAATACCGGATTCAAGTAAACGGTGTTTGCTCCAAGCTCCTTGATGTAATCAAGTTTTTCGACTATGCCGATCAAGTCTCCTCCCCAAAAATCATACTGGTGACTTCCGTCAATTGAAGCGAGAGGTCTTTCTTCCCAACTTTTGACCTTTTGTTTGGGGAGCGAATAGTACCCTTCCTCTTTCTTCTGAAAGACAGTCTTTCCATTGCCCAAATTGAATCTATCGGGGAGCACCTGATATACAATTGCATCCTTCTTCCAGTCTCTCATCTTCTCTCCTCTAGCAGCTCATTGGCATACGCGAGGTATACCATTCCAAGAAAGATATTGTTTCTTACAGACCAGAGTTCTTCAGGCTTGATGTTTATTTGAGATTGCCTTAACCATGAATTCAGAGTCCAGAGAGTCATCTCGTAGATTTGCATGAGTCCTCTCGAATAGACGTATGATGAAAAGGATTCGTCGATGCTTCTCTCTTCCATCAAAGCAAATGGATTCAATGATGACTCAACTGTCATAATAGACAGTACCACCGCCGGATCGAGCTTGGAGAGATCTAGAGTACGAACTCTTCCACCGATAATAATCTCTACCTTCGTACCGCCGAACTCGACAAGCGAATCGTAGATCTCCTCTGAAAGGCGTCTTCTAAAGAGATCCGATCTATCGGAAAGCAATTTGCTGGATTCAATCAACGAAGCAACTTTTCTTTCTAGATCAGGATACTCCTTTTTCGTTCTGGCCTGTGTAAGCTTTGTAAGGGCGGAGTTATATTCGAAAATCCTCTCTTCAGGCAGATTATGCATTCTAATCGAACTGTTTAACATTAGTTCATTTGAAGGGTTCTTGTCGGTGAAGTAGCTGTAGGCATCAAGTACTCGATCATCATACAAGTAGGTGGGGCTATTGAGAAAAGTCTTGTAATCAGCGCCCAGGCCTGCATTGTAGAGGACAGACAGAGCTGCAACTTTCTCAAGCTTGTTCTTTTCGCCTAGAGAAGTGAGTATTAGTGCAATAGTGATTATCGAGGCAAGCAGAATCATTAGCACAATTAGATCAGTCTTCTTACCTTTGTCCATAGTCCACCTCTCGGCAATTATAACAGAGAAAAGGCCGGGTCGCCCCGGCCAAAGATTTCAACGTATTTACCTCTTCTTTGGTTTTTCGAACTTGCAGACACCAACAGGACACTGCGGAGCATCTACGTGGGCAAGGAATTCCTCCTTGAATCTATCCAGGATAGATCTCAAGGGTACAGGTACCGATTGTCCTAGACCACAGAAAGAAGAGTCTTCCATAGTTTCAGATATGTCATATAGCTGACTGAGCATCTCTGTGGTTCCTCTTCCTTTCGAGAACTCATTCAGAATATGGACAATTACATGAGTTCCTTCTCTGCATGGCGAGCACTTTCCGCAAGATTCATGGGCGAAGAACTCCATGAGATTCTTTGCTGTATCTACTGCACAGTGGGTCTCATCAATTGCAAGAATAACACCCGAACCTAGAGATGCACCATACTTTTTGAACGAGTCGAAATCAAGTTCTGCATCCATCTCTTCGGATCTGATAAAAGTGCCTGCAGCACCGCCGGTCTGTACCATTTTCAAAGCTCTTCCGTTCGGTATTCCTCCACCGAACTTGTGAACAAGATCTCGAACAGTAGTGCCCATGGGGACTTCAACTATTCCTCTTTTCACCAAATTACCACACAGAGAGAAGACCTTTGTTCCAGGTGATGACTGGGTCCCAATAGATTTGAACCAGCTTGCTCCTTTGTCGACTATCGGAGGAACACACGCAAATGTCTCCACATTATTAACAACTGTCGGCTTATCATATAGTCCGCTTACCGGCGGATAAGGCGGTTTAAGTCTTGGCCTTCCGGATTTACCTTCGATAGACTCTATCAAAGCAGTCTCTTCTCCACAGACATAGGCGCCTGCTCCCAGTCTCACAGATAGATCAAATGAGAATTCAGTTCCGAGTATTGATTGACCGAGAAGGCCATACTCATAGACTTTACTGATTGCATCTCTAAGGCTTGCAACGGATTCGAAATATTCTCCTCTGATGTATATGTAACCCTTGCTGGCGCCCACTGCATAACCTGCAATTGTCATGCCCTCTATTACGGAATGTGGATCGCCTTCCATTATCAGTCTGTCTTTGAACGTTCCTGGCTCACCTTCATCTGCATTGCAGATCACGAATTTCTCCTCTGAATGAACCTTCTGGGTGAATTCCCACTTAAGTCCTGTAGGAAAACCGGCTCCACCTCTTCCTCTTAGGTTGCTCTTCTTTAGTTCTTCAATAACGGCTTCTGGAGTCATTCGTAGGGCTTTGGCAAGACCTTGATAGCCATCACGAGCAATATATTCTTCGAGATTCTTTGGATCGATCGAACCTGCGTTTCTGAGGACAATACGTTCTTCTTCAGATGCCTTGCCAGCGTGCACATGTCCGCTACCTTCGAAGTCTGTAACAATCAATTCTCTGACTCTTCGACCCTTCAGAAGGTGCTCGGTAACCATCTTTTCTATGTCAGCTTCAGTCTTGATAGAGTACATAACATTGTCAGGCAGGATCAAGAAGAGAACCCCTCTTCCATAATCTCCAAAAGAGCCTGTTTCAAGCACCTCTACCAAAGAAGTGAGATTGTAGTTCTCGGTCAGGGTGCTTAGGTAGTTCTTGAAGTGTCTTGCACCTAGTAGCAAACTGTTCGAATCAATCGATACGAGGACGGTTATCGGTTTGTTCACAATGACTCGCTCCCTTCTCTTGACACTATTTCATCTATGATTTCCGAGACTCTTTCAGGAGTGAGATTGCCATAAGCTTCATCATTTATCATCATTACAGGGGAGACTCCGCATAGTCCCAGGCAACTCGTTTCCTCAAGGGTAAAAAGGCCGTCTTCTGTAGTCTCGCCGAAATCTATTTCCAGTCTATATTTTAAAGAGTCAATCACTGCCTGACCGCCTGTAACATGGCATGGAAGGCTCTTGCAAACTCTTATTACATGTTTCCCTCTCTTATGAGTAGCAAACATTGTGTAGAAAGTCAGTACTTCATAAATCCTTGAAAGAGGTGTTCCTGTCACTTCTTTCAGTGCTTCGGCTGCCTCTATTGGTATAAAATTGCCGTAGTGATCCTGAATCGCATGAAGAGTGTTAATAAGCACATCGCCTCTTTCAAGACTCTGGCTGCTTACGTCTTCGTAGATTCTCGATACTATCTCATGAACGTTCTCAACAGACATACAAGTTCCTCCCTTCAACCCTCTTCGAAGTAGCAAAAGAACCCCCGCTCAAGGGGGTTCTTGTAAACCTTTTATGGTGATACCTTGCTAATTGCACCGAATCTACAAACTGCGAGACAACTTCCGCATCGCGTACAGATTTCCGGATCTATTTCGTGAGGTTTCCGTACCGAACCGCTTATTGCGTCAACCGGACAGACTCTCGCACAGGCTGTACAACCTACACATTTCTCTTTGTCGATTACAACCCTCATCAAAGTCTTGCACTTCTTTGCAGGACATTTTCCTTGATTGACATGAGCCTCGTATTCGTCCCAGAAATACCGCATCGTTGAAATCACAGGTTGTGGAGCGGTTTGGCCAAGCCCACAAAGTGAAGTCGCCATGATATTCTCGCCAAGATCTTTTAACAGCTGTAGATCGTTCATGGATCCTTCTCCTTCTGTTATCTTTTCGAGAATTTCAAGCATCCTTCTCGTTCCGTCCCGACAAGGTGTGCACTGACCGCAAGACTCCTCAACGGTGAACTCGAGGAAGTACTTAGCAACATCTACCATGCAGCTGTCCTCGTCCATAACTATCATCCCGCCCGATCCAATAATCGTGCCGAGTTTCTTCATATTGTCATATGTTATTGGCGTATCTATCAATTCTAATGGAATGCATCCTCCACTAGGACCACCTGTCTGGATCGCCTTAAGCTTCTTTCCTCCGGGAACACCTCCGCCAATCTCATAGATCAATTTCCTTAAAGTAATTCCCATCGGTACTTCCACCAGTCCTGTGTTCTTCACATTTCCGGCCAGAGCGAAGACTTTGGTCCCTCTTGATCCCTCAACACCATACTGGCTAAACCATTCGCCGCCATTTATGATTATCGGGGGGATGTTTGCATATGTCTCGACATTGTTCAAAAGGGTTGGTTTTTCCCACAATCCTTTGCTGGCAGGGAAGGGAGGCTTGACTCTCGGTATACCTCTTCTGCCTTCTATTGAGTTTATAAGAGCCGTCTCTTCTCCACAGACGAACGCACCAGCACCGATTCTGATTTCTAGATCGAATGAGAAGTCAGTTCCGAGGATGCTTTCGCCCAAGAATCCGTATTCCCTTGCTGTCTTCATGGCGTGGGTCAACCTTTCAATTGCAAGTGGATATTCGGCTCTAACATAAACAAAACCCTTCTGGGCCCCAACAACCCTGGCAGCGATGGTCATAGCTTCAACAATTGTATGGGGGTCACCTTCAAGAACGGCTCTGTCCATGAATGCACCAGGATCGCCTTCATCTGCGTTACATATGATGTATTTTGTTTCTCCCTTTGCCTTCTTAGTCAGGTCCCACTTCATCCAAGTGGGGAAGCCTGCTCCTCCTCGTCCCTTCAATTCACTCTTCTTCAGTATTTCAACAACATCATCGGGACCTATCTCAAAAAGAACTTTATGTAGTGCAAAGTAACCGTCCCTTGCAATATACTCATCTATTGAAAGAGGATCAATTACACCCAGATTTCTTGTTGCGATCTTTACCTGTTCAGTGAAGAAAGGAAGCTCTTCCTGAGGCTTTTCCTTCATTTCTCCAGAGTCGCCTTTATATAAAAGCTCTTCGACTACTCTTCCCTTTAGAATATGTTCTTCGACTATTCGGGCTGCACTCTCTGCCGTAATCTTCTGATAAAACACCCCTTCAGGATAGATTACGAGGATCGGCCCTAGGTCACAAGCACCCATGCATCCAGTCTCCACAACCCTAACTACACCATCTAATGAATACTTCTTCAGGGTTTCTTCAAATACACTCTTAACGCTCTTCTCGCCTGCAGAAATGCAAGCCCCTCCGGCACAAATAAGTACCGTGTTTTCAACAACGGGCACCCTTAATCACCTCTTCGTTAAAGTTCTCCTCTTTTCACTATGAGATCTCCGACAACTTTACCACCGACAATGTGTTGCTCAACGATTCTCTTTGCCTGAGCAGGGGTAACATGCCCGTAGATTATCGGCTCAGCTCCTTCCAAGTGAACCTCAATAGTCGGTTCGACATCGCAAAGGCCGAAGCAACCGGACTGCACGACAGAAACATCGTCGACCCCCTTCTCATCGAGTGAATCTACGATGGCCCTAAGTGTATCCTTTGCGCCTGCTGCAATTCCACAGGTACCCATAGCAACTATCACTTTGCCTCTCTTGCCTGAGTCACGCATCTTAAGACCCTTCATCGCGTTCTCTTTGATTTTCATGAGCTCTTCAAGGCTCTTAATCTTTGCCATCACTCGGCCCTCCTATATTTGTCTAGAATCTTTGATACTTCATCAGGGGTGACTCTTCCATAATAGTCGTCTTCACCGACCAGAACTACCGGAGCCATGCTACAGGCGCCGAGACATCTTACGGCATGAATTGAAAAGAGTCCGTCGGAGGTCGGTTCATTCATCTCGACTTTCAGCTCATCGTGGAGCCTCTCAAGTATCTTATCTGCGCCCTTAACATAGCAGGCAGTTCCTAGACAGACCTTTATCTGGTTCTTTCCTTTTGGCTTCATGTTGAAGAAATTATAGAAAGTTACAACTCCATATACCTGACTCAACGGAATATCCAACTTTTCGGATACGTGTTGCTGTAATTCTTCAGATAGATAACCGAAGACTTCCTGCGCCTTGTGAAGTACATTGATGAGAACGCCCGTGTTGCCTTTTACTGAAGCAATATACTCATCAAGTTCATCGTAGAGCTTCTGACAATCCGGGCAATTTACGAGAGACAAATCTTGCACCTCCTTTGAGGAAAGAATGTTATTTATTTCACACATGCATTATAACATGCACCTAGAGAAATGGGCTGATTCCTGTGTTAAAATAACCCATGTCAAAGGAGCTCTATAAGGAGGAGATTAGATGGATCTAGAAGCCTTTGTGCGTGACGTTCCAGACTTTCCAAAGGAAGGCGTAGTTTTCAAGGATGTCACTCCATTGTTAAAGGATCCCCTTGCTTTTAGAGAGTGCATTCTGCAGTTGTCAGAAAAAGCAAGAAAGTTCGATTTCAATATAATGGTTGCACCCGAAGCAAGGGGTTTTATTTTTGCCGCTCCTCTTGCTTTTGAAATGGCGAAGGCACTGGTTCCAGTCAGGAAACCCGGAAAGCTTCCTTACAAAACCAGGGAAATCGAGTACGAATTGGAGTACGGCAGAGAAACCCTTCAGATGCATGTGGATGCGATTAGTGATGGAGATAAGGTGCTAATCGTCGACGATATTCTTGCCACGGGGGGGACTATGGAAGCTATCGCCCGCATCATTGAAGACAGTGGAGGAGAAGTCGTCGGAATTCTTTGCCTTGCGGAGTTAGGATTCCTGGAGCCCAGAAAGAAACTGTCTGGGTACGATGTAGAGACAATAATCACTTATTGACGGAGGTTTGAAATGCTCAAATATGACTTCTCGTTTGCGTTCAGGGAAACACTTGAAAGCGGCCTGGCCTTTGATGAGATGACCGAGATTGGGAAGACGTTATCGGCGAATTTCGAGAAGATCTTCCGCCCCCTTCCTGGTTTTCTCAGAATACTTGAAGATGATGAGATCATTGATGAAGTAAAGGCATTGAGATCATGGATTGAGAAGTTCGACAATTTCGTTGTCATAGGGATTGGAGGCTCTGCGTTGGGAAACCAGGCTTTGCATTTTGCACTAAAACCCATCAACTGGAATCTCTATGAAAGAGACAAGCGAGCTGGAAAGGCCAGGGTATTCTTGCTTGATAATGTAGATCCCGATATGATCACGGCGATTCTCGGAGAACTGGATTTAGGAAAAACCGTTTTCAATGTTATCTCCAAGTCTGGAACAACTGCGGAGAGTATGGCAAACTATCTGGTCGTCAGGGGCCTGCTTGAGAAGCTCGATCTTCCTGTGAAAGACCACTTCATATTCACGACGGACAAGGAAAACGGAGTCTTGAGACAAATTGCCGACAGTGAGGGAATTAGAACCTTGACGATTCCAGAGGATGTTGGAGGTCGCTTCAGTGTTTTGACTCCAGTTGGTTTGCTTTCGGCCGCTGCAGAAGGAATAGATATCGATCTCTTATACGAGGGCGCTAGATTCGGAAAAGAGAGGTATTTAAGAGAGGATGTGAAATCGAATCCCGCTGCCGTAAGTGCGCTGATTCACTACGCCTACCTGAAGAAGGGACACAATATATCGGTGATGATGCCGTACTCAAACAGGCTCTATACACTTGCTGATTGGTACAGACAATTGTGGGCCGAATCTCTAGGAAAGAAGTTCGATGTCTCAGGAAGGATTGTCCACTGTGGGCAGACTCCCGTGAAGTCTCTGGGGGCAATTGATCAACATTCTCAAGTACAGCTTTACAGTGAAGGACCAAGGGATAAGATAGTTACTCTAATCAAGGTAGAGGACTTCGGTAATCAGCTTACAATACCATTCATTCATTCCGATATCGAGGCTTTGTCCTATCTGAATGGAGTAGAAGTAGGAGAATTGCTTAATGCGGAACTCAAGGGAACGGCGATCGCTCTTGCGGCAAACGGCGTCCCAAATATCTCGGTCACATTCCCGCAGATTGACGAGGTACATGTTGGCGAATTTATCGTCTCATATGAGATACAGACGGCAATTATGGGTTTTCTTCTCAGAGTGAATCCATATGATCAGCCGGGAGTTGAGCTTGGGAAGAAACTGACTTACGCTTTCATGGGAAGAAAGGGATACGAAGAAGTAAGGGATAGATATGAGGAGAAGACCTCCTGGAGGTTCGAGTTATGAAATCAGAGCTTATGAAAGTTCTCGACGATTTTTCGGTAGAGGAAGCGTATTATGCTGCCGGAGAGGCAATACCCACTTTTGTTATAGTTTCAATGGAACCTGAGAATCTCTTGCAGAAAATCGGAGAGATGGAAGAGATTGAGGCTGATATTATCGTTATCAGTCCCGACGAGAGAAAGAAGCTCGAGAGTGCAGACAGTGATATGTCAAGAGTGGTGATGAGTGTTATCGAATCAGGAGAGAAGCTTCTTTGACCGTTATAGGGCTTGCTGGCAAAGCCGGAAGTGGCAAATCCACGATAGCTGAGCGTCTTGAAAAACTTGGTATCGAACGGATCTCCCTTGACGAAATTGGTCACAGTTCTTTGATCGAAGCGAAACAAGAGATAGTTTGCTCATTTGGAAAAAGGATTCTTACCTGTGACGAAGTAGACAGAAAGAAGCTTTCTAGGATTGTATTCCGAGATGGAAGCTTGCTGGACAGACTCAATCAGATAGTACACCCGATTATTAAGAAGAAGGCACTGGAAATTGTTGAGAGAAGCGATTCCGATCTCCTTTTAATTGATGGTGCGCTGATTCATGAAATCGGGCTATCTAGCTATTGTGACAAGATTATCTGGTTTGAGTGCGCAGATGAAGAAGCTGTTAAAAGACTTGTGAATAGAGGAATAAGTGAATCTCAAGCCAAATCAATACTTTCTTCGCAATCATATCTCGATCGCAATAAAGAGTTAGCAAATGTTGTTGTTTCAACGTCTGGCTCCATTGAAGAGACTTTCAGAACAACTATGGAGGTTCTTTTTGAATGGGGCATAGTGGTATAATTGGTTTACTTAGACATTTCTTATAAGGAGGTAGGGAAATGCGCAAGAAACTTATTCTAGCTCTGATAATTGCGTCTTTTTCGGTGTTCGCCCTTGCTGCGACTGAGATTGAGTTTTGGCATGCGATGGGTGGTGCTCAGGGAACGACGGTCAACGAAATTGTAGATTCTTTCAACGAAGCCAACCCCGACATTGAGGTGAAAGCGATCTACGTGGGAAATTACAGTGCTTTGCAGCAGAAGCTGCTAGTAAGCGCAGAAAGTAGAACCCTCCCCGCTCTTTCACAGGCATACGGTAATTGGACCGCGAGGTTAATACCACGAGGTGCTGTTCAGGAGTTGAATTCGCTAATTTCCGATCCAGAAGTTGGATTAACCGATGAGGAATGGACCGCAATCTGGGACCCGTTTAAGAGAATGGTCACATGGGGAGATACTGTCTACGGGCTTCCCTTCAACAAGAGTACATATGTGCTGTACTATAACACAGATCTCTTTGAAGAATACGGATTGGAAGTACCAAAGACCATGGATGATCTTCTCTTTGCCGCGATGATGCTTACTGAAGACAAGAACAACGACGGACAGATTGACCAATATGGCTTCGGGTTCAGAACGACGATCGATCACTTCATGATTTTCTTGAGGGCCAATGGCGGGGAAGCAATTGAAATTAAGCCAGACGGTTCGGTTGATGTCATAATTAACTCGCCTGAAGCTAAAGAGGCGCTTCAATTAATGTACGATATGGCTCACACCTACAAGGTTGCGCTTTTTCAGGGCGGATACCTGGACGCCCCGTTTGGAGATGGCCAAATAGCTATGTTCGTTGAGACGATCGCATCCGCTTCTTATGTTGACTCCGGTTCCAGAGGAAAGCATGGCTGGGCATGGGCTCCAGTTCCTATGTGGAAGGTTCAGGCACCACCGTTCGCTGGAACGGACGTTGTTATGTTCACCGGCATCACACCGGAGCAAAAAGCAGCTGCTTGGAAGTTCATGAAGTATCTCGTTAGCCCGGAAATCCAGGCATATTGGTCCGTAAAAACAGGATACATGCCAGTAACGGAGATCGCTCTGACAACTCCCCAGTGGAAGGCATATGAAGAACAGAACCCAACTGTACTTGTTCCAATCAGCCAGATCCCGTTTGGCTCGGTTGATCCTAATGTTGCACTGTGGGACGATGTAAGGACTGTTCTTGGAACTATGGTAGGAGATGTGATAAACCAGAAGAGGACTGTCGAAGAAGGTCTTGCGTGGGCTGAACAAGAAATCCTGCGAAAAGTGGCTGAACAGTAGATAAATGCACTATCGAAAAAGGAGGCCTTCGGCCTCCTTTTTCAATTGGATTATGTCCAGGAAAACAAGGAGAAAAATGGTTTCGATGCTCAAAGAGGGCAAGAGTTCCGTAGATGCTAGAGAGTGCTGACTTCGCAACCGTGACGCGTGATATCTGATAGGGTAGAATACTTACAGTCCAATACTCTGTTAGATCTTCCTTATTAAACCTTTAAGAGAGGCGGTAAAGTGATGAAGAGCTTTTTCCACGCATTCAACTTCTATGCATTCTCCTTTTCGATACTACTCTACTTGCTTACTTCATCGATAAATACAAAGGCCGCAGAGTGGGGTTTGTCGTACCTAGCGATAGGTCTGATAAATTTCCTGGGCTGCTTCTTCTATGTTTTCTCTGCTCTGGTGTTTGGAAGGATGGGTGACAAGACTGGCTTCAAGAGGAATCTCTCTTCTGGAATGATTATTATGGCGATCTCACTCGTATTCGGGTTCTTCTGGGCACATCCGATTGATTTGGTCGTATCTGCGATAGGAATGAACATATTCTTCGGCTTTTTCTTTCCATCAGTTGAGGGATTGCTTTCAAAGTCAGAAAGAGCAGAAGGAGTCGATCCCGCTGCAACCGTTATTCGTTTCGTTCTTTCCTGGAGTGCCGGAAACATGTTAGGAATGGCGCTCGGCCCTTTCCTTATTCAAAGATATCCAATAGCGGTCTTCGCTTACGGCATACTTCTCAGTCTATTCGGCGCTATTCACATAAGATACCATATGAAGAGGTACGGTGAGTTGCTTCCCGGTCCTTATGATTCTAGACTGAAAGAGTCCTTTGGTAAAATCGACTTGCCCAATATACGAGACTACAGAAGGGTCTATAGGATCACTTTTCTGCTTGCCGGTGTTATCTATACAAGTGGAATGGCTCTATTTCCCAAGCTAATATCTTCAACGGGGATCCCGCTGGAGAGTGTTGGCTTCCTAACTGTAGGTGCTAACATTGGGGTCTTTCTGTCATTCATATTCATGAGTTTCTTTCGCTTCTGGGTTGGTAGTCCACGAGTATCTCTATTTATTATGACGGCAGTATTTGTCGCAGCAATTACAACCTTTTTTATGCCCGAAACGGCACTCACGTTCTTTCTGTCGACTCTGTTTTCTGGTGCCACATATGCTGTTCCCTATACGTTTGCGATTTTCTATGGCCTCAATTCACAGGACGATGATCAAGGAAAGCAGGGAGGATTTCACGAGTCGATGGTTGGTGTGATCTTTGGTGTTGGTCCGCTTCTAGGGGGATATTTTCTTCAAGTGTGGACGAGTCTCAAGAGTATGGGAATCATGGCCACAGTCCTTATGGCGGTGATTATCGTAAGTCAAATGACCTTTATAAAGAGAATCAGTATTAAGCGATAATTAACTTAGATAACAGTTACTTCTAGCGCATAATTCTCTTAAAATAAACCTCACAAATTTAGTTACTCTTCATTTATTCATGCCATATTCTTTGAAATGCACTCGCTAGATGTGATATAGTAGGTATGCAATGCTAGTCTATTGATTAAATTATTCTGGTTAAGATCCTGTCCAAACTAGCATTATCCATTTTATTCGGATCATTAAGATAATCTTGATGCTGAAAGTGAATAGCGGTTTCTTGGGGGAAGGTCTTGACCACAAAGTTTTCTCCGGCTCTTTGTCGGAACTTCTGGAAGGAGAAGCATATGGGTTTTTTTGAGTATCTGGGAAGAAACTACGACCTCGTTTTGATAGAGCTGCTGAATCACATAAAGATCATCGCGATAGCGGTACCTATTGCAATTGGAATTGGAGTACCCATTGGGATAATCGTCTCACGAAATAAGAAGGTCTCGTCGATAGCTCTCTATGGAGCGGGTATCCTAATGACGATTCCCAGTCTAGCTCTCTTCGGCTATATGGTCGTTTTGCTTGCTCCGCTGAAAGCAGGTATTGGTGTCACACCGGCGGTTATTGCCCTTGTGATCTATTCTTTCCTGCCTGTTATAAGGAATACAGTAGTAGCTGTGAATTCAGTTGATCCTCGAATGATAGAGGCGGCCAAAGGAATGGGGATGACTAATAGCCAAATACTTTTGAGAGTAAGACTTCCACTTACTATTCCGATCATCATGGCTGGCGTGAGAAATGCTGCGGTAATGGGTGTAAGTGTAGCGACTATCGCCTATCTCGTAGGAGCGAGAGGTCTGGGATATTTTATCTTCTCCGGACTTGGAAGATCGAATTTCAACATGGTTCTTCTTGGAGCGATAATTGTTTCAGCCTTGGGAATAGGAATGAACTACGGTCTACTTGCCCTGGAAGAGGCCATTACTCCTAAAGGTCTGAAGATTGAACGGGACAAGTGAGGAGGAGACTGATGTCGATAGAATTTAGGCACGTAGTTAAAGAATATGAAGTTGGGTTCAGAGCCGTGGACAATCTGAACATTTCATTTGAAGACAAGAAACTAACGATACTTATCGGTCCTTCTGGTTGCGGAAAGACAACAACTCTCAAAATGATTAACAGATTAATTGAGAAGACTAGCGGAGATATTATTATCGACGGAACTTCTCTTGACGAAATTGATCCCATTAGATTGAGAAGAAGTATCGGCTATGTGATTCAGGAGATTGGGCTCTTTCCTCACATGACCGTATTCGATAATATTGCAGTAGCTCCGAGGCTTATGAAGTGGGATGAATCAAGGACAAAGAAGCACGTCTACGAATTACTTGATCTAGTTAATCTCGAGCCTTCAGATTTTGCAGAGAAATATCCGGCGCAGCTTTCAGGCGGGCAACGTCAGAGAGTAGGAGTAGCAAGAGGTCTCGCATCGGATCCAAAGATTGTTCTGATGGATGAGCCCTTTGGTGCTATTGATCCAATCAACAGAGAGAAGCTTCAGGATGGTTTCCTCGAGATCCAATCGAAGATTGAGAAGACAATTATCTTCGTAACTCACGACATCAGAGAGGCAATCAAACTAGGAGACAAGATTGCAATTCTGGATAATGGAAGACTCGTGCAGTATGCCGATACCATGAAGGTGGTTCAGGAACCCGCTAACGAGTTTGTTGAGGATCTTCTTGGAGCGGATAGAGCACTGAAGGGTCTTGAACTTGTACGGGTAAGGGAGACTTACGTTCCCGGTGGAAAGTGGATCGAAGATGCAGGTGACAGCAAGGTGAAAAAGGCAAAGGATTTTCTAAACAATGAGGGAAAGAAATTCGCATATGTTGTAGACAAAAACAAGAGGCTCCAGGGCTACGTTATGTTGCGGCAGCTAAACAAGGCATCTGATCAAGAGCCGCTGAAGAAGTACTTAAGATCAATTGAGACTATACAACCTCTTTCGAATTTAATGGAGGCAATGTCATTGATCATGAATACCGGGCTTTCCTCATTGCCGGTCGTAGACGATAAAGAGAGACTACTTGGGATCCTAAGGTTCAGGGATCTTGTAAACCTTGTAGGCTCTTATGAATCATCTGACGAGGAGTGAGGCTATGGAAGTCTTCGAATATATGGTCGAGAACTCTGATTACATTATGGACAGGTTTATCGAACATATTTTTATCTTCCTTACTTCTTGGAGTATGGCAGTAGTAGCTGGTGTCGCAATTGCGATTTTCGTTACCAGACCAGGGAATAGAAGGATCGGGAGAATTGTTCTTTCTATCACTGGAGCAACTCAGGCCGTTCCCAGTATAGCAGTAATAGCTCTTGTCTTCCTTTTTATGGGAATTGGAGCTGCACCTGCTGTGGTTGCTCTTTTTCTTTACAGTCTGGTGCCGGTAGTCTTCAATACGGCATCTGGCCTAATGAATGTCTCAATGAAGATGAAAGAGGCAGCTAAAGGAATGGGAATGACTAACAGGCAGATATTGTGGAAGGTGGAAATGCCGGTGACAGTTCCAACGATGCTCTCAGGGATTAGAAGTTCTGCAACGATAAATATCGGTACTGCTGCTATTGCCGCGTCAATTGGCGCAGGTGGCCTTGGGGAGATCATCTTCACGGGACTTCGCATGACAAGAGGCCCAATGATAATTGCCGGAGCCATACCAGTAACCTTACTGGCTGTGGCTGTTGATATAATCCTTGGCTTTTCGGAAAAAGCACTGACTTCGAAAGGCCTCAGAACATGATGAACACGGAGGTGTCTAAATTGAAAAGACTACTACTAGTAGCACTATTGGTTGTTGTCGTGACAACTCTATCGTTTGGTCAGACAAGACTGAATGTTGGAGCAAAGAACTTCACAGAACAGTACATCGTCAGTAGCATGATATCACAGCTTCTTAGAGATGCTGGGTTCAGGGTGACTGAGAGTTTTGGAATGAGTTCGTTCGTTGCAAGAAGCGCACTCGAAACCGGGCAGATCGATCTTTATGCTGACTACACTGGAACAGCCTGGCCGACATATCTAGGGCATGAAAAGATGATTAGAGATCCTTTGGCTCTGTACGAAGCCGTGAAGGCGGAAGATCTCGAAAATGGAATCGTATGGCTTGACATGGCTGATTTCAATAATACATATGCGTTAGCTGTGAGAAGAGATTTCGCTGCTGAGCATGGACTGCAGACTCTTGAAGATCTCGCTGAACTAACTCACGATGACCCTGATCTTCTCTTTGGAATCGTGTACGAATTTCTTGAAAGAGATGATGGGTTCTGGCCTATGAGTGAGACTTACGAGTTTTCTGTCGAGAAGAGGCAGGTTAAGACAATGGAGATCGGGCTGACTTATGAGGCACTTGATAAAAAGCAGATCGACATCGCCATGGTCTTCTCTACTGACGGAAAGTTGGAAAAGTACAACTTGCTTGTACTTGAAGACACTAAGAATTTCTTCCCGTCATATAATCTTGCCGTAACCGTACGTAAGGAAGTTCTTGAAAGCCATCCTGAGATTGAGGAGATCTTAAGGCCGATATCTGTGTATCTTACAGAACCGATAATGATCAGGCTGAATTACCTGGTGGATGCAGGAGGTTACGAGCCTGATGAGGTTGCCGAAGGGTTCCTAAAGGGATTAGGCTTAATAGATTAAGTTAGCTAATGTTAAGTTTTGGGGCCGCCTCATGGCGGCTCTGCTGTTTTTCCAACATCCTCAGAATTGAAGTCACTATTATTCTCAACTTTTCTGAACATAAGTCGCAGTGGAAAGAGACCTTCAACATTAGAAAGGTAGCTAAACACCCCGATTCACTGGCTATGATATAATCATTCGAATATGCTTTCAGGAAGGGAGGAAACAAAGTGTCAGAGAAGTATGTGTACTATTTTGGAAAGTTGAAAGCCGAAGGCGACGCGAAAATGAAAAACCTTCTCGGCGGAAAAGGAGCCAATCTATCTGAGATGGTTAAGATAGGGATACCTGTTCCCCCGGGTTTCACTATTTCTACCGAGGTATGCAAGTATTACTACGATCACGGGAAGACATATCCGGTTACTTTGGAAAAGGATGTCCAGGAAGCCGTAAAGCTACTGGAGGAGGAAACAGGAAAAGGATTCGGATCTGCAGAGAGACCTTTACTTGTCTCTGTAAGGTCTGGCGCAGCGATTTCAATGCCCGGCATGATGGATACTATCCTCAATCTTGGTCTTAACGACGAAACGGTTAACGGCATGATCAAGGAATCCGGCAATCCCCGGTTCTGTTATGACGCTTACAGGAGATTCCTTCAGATGTTTGGCGATGTTGTGCTGAAGATAGAGCACTCCGAGTTCGAAAATGCGCTGGCTTCTGTGAAAAGGGAAAAGAGAGTTAAGCTTGATACAGACTTGGATGCAGAAAACATGAAAGACGTTGTAGAGAGGTATCTTGAGGTCTACAAGAGGGCCGGCAAAGAGTTCCCTCAGGATCCATGGAAGCAGCTATGGATGGCGATTGATGCAGTATTTGGAAGTTGGATGAACGAGAGAGCAATAAAGTACCGGGCCCTCAATGGCGTGAAAGAGGGAGAACTCCTTGGAACTGCGGTTAACATCGTTGCTATGGTTTTCGGGAACACCGGAGAGGACAGTGGAACCGGAGTCGCATTTACGAGGGACCCAAATACCGGTGAGAAGCAGTTCTATGGCGAGTATCTTCCAAATGCACAGGGAGAAGATGTAGTTGCAGGAACAAGAACTCCATTCTCGCTTACAAAGCTTCAAGAAATTAATCCTGAAGTTTATGACCAGCTCCTGGAAATATTTACTAAACTGGAGAACCACTATAGAGACATGCAAGATATCGAGTTCACCGTTGAGCACGGAACTCTTTATCTGCTTCAGACCAGAAATGGGAAACGGACACCATATGCGAGCGTGAAGATCGCAGTTGATCTGGCTGAAGAGAAAAGGATTTCAAAGGAAGAAGCGATCATGAGAGTTACACCTGAGCATATCGAGACGCTCCTCCACCCGTATTTCACGAAGGAGACTATGGAGAGCGCAGAAGTTCTAGCCAAAGGTATCGCGGCATCGCCCGGAGCGGCAGCAGGTATAGTTGCATTCGATCCCGATACTGCTGAAAGACTTGTGAGAGAAGAGGGTAAGACTGTGATCCTTGTGAGGCCAGAGACTTCTCCGGAAGACATAGCCGGAATGGCTGCTGCTCAAGGAATCCTCACCTCGACTGGTGGAAAGACTTCACATGCTGCGGTTGTAGCCAGAGGAATGGGAAAGACCTGCATTGTGGGCTGTGAAGCCGTTGAAGTAGATCAGAAAACCAGAGTAATGAAAGTTAACGGGAAGACTATAAGAGAAGGCGAATGGATAAGCATTGATGGGACCACTGGAGAGGTTTTCATGGGAAAGCTGGATTCAATTAAGCCTCAGGGTTTGGAAGGTCCGCTAGCAAAGCTTCTTGGATGGGCCGATGAGATCAGGAAGCTCGGAATTAGAACTAATGCAGATACTCCCAAGGATTCACAGGTAGCCAGGGAATTCGGAGCTGAAGGAATTGGACTCACAAGGACGGAACACATGTTCTTCCAGGAGGATAGGATTTTTGCTGTGAGACAGATGATTACATCAAATACCAAAGAGCAGAGAGAGAAGTCCCTTGCAAAGCTTCTCCCTATGCAGGAAGATGATTTCTACGGTATTTTCATGGCCATGGAAGGACTCCCCGTTACGATCAGACTTCTTGATCCACCACTTCACGAATTCCTTCCAAAAGAAGAAGAGGATATAAAAGAGTTAGCCGAAGAGATGGGTATGACATATCAGGAACTAAAGGAGACAATCGAAGATCTTCATGAGTTCAATCCGATGATGGGATTCAGGGGATGCAGGTTGGCTGTAGTTTATCCCGAGATTGCTGAAATGCAGACCAAAGCAATAATTGGAGCTGCATTGAGGTTGGTTGAAGAAGGAAAATCAGTGATTCCCGAGATAATGATTCCTCTGATCGTTGAGCTGGAAGAGCTTAAGTACGTGAAATCGATCATTGTGAATGCTGCTGATGAGATCATTTCCAAGTCAGGGCTGAATCTTGAATACAAAGTGGGTACAATGATTGAGGTTCCGAGAGCGGCATTGACTGCAGACGAAATTGCCAAGGAAGCAGAGTTCTTTAGCTTCGGAACCAATGATCTAACTCAGATGACATACGGATTCAGTAGAGACGATTACGGCAAATACGTTGGACATTACATGGAAAAGGGGATTCTGGAGAACGATCCATTTCAGAAGCTCGACAGAGTTGGAGTAGGTCAGCTTGTGAAGATGGGAACGGAGAGAGGGCGCTCAGTTAGGCCGGATTTGAAGGTCGGAATATGCGGTGAACACGGTGGAGAGCCTTCATCTATTGAATTCTGTCATATTGTAGGTCTTAACTATGTTAGCTGTTCACCTTACAGAGTTCCAGTTGCTCGACTTGCAGCAGCTCAGGCAGCAGTAAAGAATCGTTAGGGATTATTCAGGCCGTGCCTGAGGGCACGGCCTTTACAATTTTGGAGGTTTGCCTATCATGGCGGCGTTAATCTCGGGATATCTATCACAGACAGGATTCGCTACGGTAAGCTGGGAAAACTGGGTTATGTTTGTAATTGCGGGAATTCTAATCTATCTGGCGGTTGCAAAGGATGCCGAACCACTTCTTCTTGTTCCAATTGCCTTTGGCATGGTTATTGCAAACATCCCTCCGGAAGTAACCGGTGTCTTCACTCCCGGTACCGGGATCATGTGGATTTTGCAGCAGGGATTGATGCTGGGGATCTATCCGCCTTTGATATTTCTTGGCATTGGCGCTGTTACCGATTTCTCTTTCGTGCTGGCAAACCCTAAGACTCTCTTTTTGGGGGCTGCTGCACAGATAGGGATTTTTCTAACTTTTCTTGCAGCTAATTTTCTGGGTTTTTCCCTTTCGGATGCGGCATCCATAGCGATAATTGGTGGTGCCGACGGACCAACCTCAATCTATGTTGCAAGCATTATGGAATCGCAGTTTCTTCCAATAATCGCGATCGCTTCCTACTCTTATATAGCTCTTATACCAGTTCTTCAGCCACCGATAATGAGACTATTTACTACTCGTAAAGAACGGGCAATAACAATGGGAAAGGAGCTTAGAAAGGTTTCGAAGCTAGAGAGAATTGTCTTCCCGGTAGTCGCGACTATTGGGATCTCTCTTATTGTTCCTCAGGCGCTCCCTCTGGTAGGAATGTTGATGCTCGGTAATCTTCTTAGGGAAAACGGAAGAACAAAGAGACTGGTTGAAGCTTCGGGCAAATATATCTCCGATACTGTGATCATTTTGCTTTGTGTTTCAGTAGGAGCAAAGGCTGATGGCAAGATATTTCTAACACTGGATAGTATAATGATTTTGGGGCTGGGCTGTGCAGCCTTCGTTGTTGCAACTGCTTCGGGGATTCTCTTCGCGAAGCTTATGAATCTGTTCTCTAAGAGCAAGGTAAATCCTTTAATCGGTGCCGCCGGGGTCTCGGCAGTTCCAACTGCTGCAAGAGTAGCTCAGAAGGTTGCTTCGGAGGAGGATCCGACGAACTTCGTCCTGATGCACGCTATGGGTCCGAATATCGCAGGAGTCATCGGATCGGCGGTTGCTGCGGGTGTATTCCTTTCAATAATATGATTTGGTGCGGGAGGATGTCATGGCTGTGAAGAAGCAATATCAGGTGAATATCAATCATACTCTGTGCAAGCGATGTGGGATTTGTTATTGGATATGTCCCACCAAGACAATCACAAAGGGAGAGCTTGGCAGGCCGCAGATCATTGACCAAAAAACCTGCATTGGTTGTATAATGTGCGAAAACGCCTGTCCGGATTTTGCGATTGATGTTAAAGAATTGGAGGCGGTGAAAGAGGATGCGTGAGTTCGTTCTGCTTCAAGGAGATGAAGCATGTGCGCTTGGGGCTATAAAAGCTGGGTGCAAATTCTTTGCAGGTTATCCTATTACGCCCGCGACCGAAATTGCGGAGACTATGGCTAGGGAGCTTCCGAAGATTGGAGGAACGTTCATTCAGATGGAGGATGAGATAGCAAGCGCCGCTGCGATAATAGGGGCGTCACTTGCCGGCGAGAAATCAATGACTGCAACGAGTGGTCCGGGCTTCTCCCTAATGCAAGAAGCGATTGGGTATGCAGCCATGACTGAGACACCTACAGTCATAGTCAACGTTCAGCGGGGTGGCCCGTCTACCGGCATGCCGACGAAGACGGCACAAGGAGATATAATGCAGGCGAGATGGGGCACTCACGGCGACCACCAGATCATCGCAATATATCCTTCAAATGTTGAAGAAGTATACAAATATATAATTACGGCTTTCAACTATGCTGAGTTATACAGAACACCTGTGATTTTCTTGATGGACGAAATCCTAGGTCATATGCGTGAGAGTGTATATTTGCCACACGATTCTGAAATCATGGAAGTACAGAGGGTCGGTGAAATGGAAATGGCTGACGATGATATATTCCACCCCTTCGAAGGCGATGACCAGATGATGGCAACTCCACTAGTTAAGATGGGGAAGTCAAGGTTTCATGTTTCCGGTCTAGTGCACGACGAGTCTGGTTTTCCTATAGGTTCGCCATCCGATTCTTCCCGACTCCTGAGGAGGTTAGACAATAAGATAAGATTGCATAGCGATGAGATAGTTATGTACGACGAATACATGACTGAGGATGCAGAGATACTTCTACTCGCTTACGGTTCAGTTGCCAGAAGTGCAATAAATGCTGTTAAGATGGCTAGGGAGGATAAGATCAATGTAGGTCTCTTTAAACCAGTGACTATTTGGCCATTCCCGAGTACAAGACTGAGGCAGCTTCTAAAGAGAGTAAGTGCCGTCATTGTTGCAGAGATGAACCTTGGACAAATTCTTTATGAAGTGTCTAGATTGAACAAGCGCGGTGCAAAGATTGAGCACTTAAGCAAAGTTGATGGAGAGCTTATCACTCCGCAAGAAGTCCTTGATGCTATATCAAGGGTTAAGTCGGAAATAATGGATCTGTAGAATGAACGTCTTTGTCGATTCTTTCTTCTTTTTGCGAACAGTATGTTAAAACTTTTGCTAATTCAGCGGCCTCTGTGGTAGAATTACAGCGAAATTACCTGCAAAAGGAGGAAATCTCAATGGAAATCCTGAAGGTCAGTTCTAAATCTAATCCTAACAAGGTTGCAGGTGCCATAGCCGGGGTCATCTCAAAGAACGAGCAAGTAGAACTTCAGGCCATTGGCGCTGGTGCTGTGAATCAAGCTGTGAAGGCAGTAGCCATCGCTTCTAGATTCCTCAGAGAACAGGGCACTAAGGTGTTCATGGTCCCTGGATTTGTGGAGATTCAGATTGGCGAAGAGATGCGCACGGGGATCACCATGAAGATTATTTCGGAGAAAGACGAAGAAAAGTAATGAGGGTTCTGTAATCTCATAAGTCGGGGGGAGGTCGTTGATCTCTTCCTTTTTTGTTGGAAGACTACGAGATAGTTGCTGGTTAGCTAAATGAGGAGGTATTAGATGCTTACAGTAAGTGATATGTTGGGTATAGCCCTCAAGATCGAAAGTGCAGGTTATTCATACTATCAGAAGCTTAGTGAGAGAACTTCTGGGGAAGTAAGAGATCTTTTCTCAAGACTTTCGGTGCAGGAAAGGGAGCATGCAGAAATATTCAGAGATATTCTGAAGAATGTGGAAAACGAACCAACAGCCCAGGATTGGGACGACAATGTGGGTTATTTGAAGTCTTACGCCGAGATATCCATTTTCCCTCGAATTGAATCGTCAGAGGTCCCTCAGAATATGAGCAAAGCTATCAGTGGTGCAATGGAAGTGGAAAAGGACAGCATTATATTCTATTCAGATCTCGCTTCCTTTATACCCAACAGTAAGGAGCTCAAAGAGATAATTGAGGAAGAGCGAAGGCATCTCCATGATCTAGTGAAGCTTTACGGTTCATTATAGAGACTGTTAAGGGAATGGGCTCCCAAACGGCGAAAGTGCCAAGGATCTCTAAGAGTGGTCTCTATAATGGGTGACTGAATGTGGTTTCCGCAGTTAAGTATCTTTGTGAAGGACATCAAGAGAAAGTATTTGATTGACCCGTCGCAATGCATCAAAATAGAATCTATTCAAAATCGAATTGAAGGAGATTAAGAACACCTCCCTTTGAGTTAGATTTAGACTTCATTATCTGTATATCAACGAGTAATTCCTGAGAATGTGCTATATTATTCTTGAGTATATAAATCTAGGGCTTCGTGAACCTTGCGAAGCTCATCTTTTTTTGTGTAGTCAATCATATTTCTTCTTTCTTCCGCGACTCCTTGTGAATTTGCTTCTCTTGTTCTTCTTAGAATAACCTCTCCTAAGTTTTAGTGATGCATAGCTCCGGTTGTACTCAGTTAATTCAATAAATTCGTCAAGGATTCTACTCTTCTCCTTCTTTCCAGCCTTCCTGTACTTCTCTGAGTATTTCTCAATCAATCCAGTCATGTCTATTCTCTTCATCTTCGCCCCTACCTCTTTCAACTTGGCATTCGCGAAGATTATCCCCTTCATCCTTACCTTTCGAGTAGTTTCATTTTTGATGCAACGTTACCCTTTTCAAGTAGATTATTTGTGATGCATATCGCCGTGGTCAATATCGGCCATCCATATGATAGAATAACCCTTGGAAGATTTTTCTTGGAGAGTGACTTTTATGTCGGAAGCATTGTTTGAACAAGTAGAAGCTCTGTTCACTAGCCGATACAAGAGTCATTGTCACCGCTTATGTATCACGGTGTTTATCTCTTATGCGCTTTGTGCAATCGAGATGGTAATAATCAAGATTGCAGATGATATAAGATCAAAGAAAAAAACCTCACGCGAATTCGTGAGGTCTTTTCTTTGATTGCGACACTACTTTAAAACGGAGGAGGGATCTTGTGAGCAATGAGAAGTCGGCTTACCAGGAGGTAAAAGAACAGGAAGACAGGAGCAAGAATTTGGGTAAAGGAGGTCTTCTGGTACTGGGACTGCAGCATGCATTCACGATGTTTGGGGCAACGGTACTTGTTCCATATCTGACCGGCGTTCCAGTGAATGTTGCGTTGTTTACTGCAGGCATTGGTACACTCCTTTTTCATCTACTAACAAAATGGAAAGTGCCAGTCTTCCTTGGATCGAGCTTCGCTTACATTGCCCCAATCAATGCCGTGATACTCTATCATGCTAACGCCCCTGAAGCTTTCGGATCTGTACCAGAGGCGATTTCCGCAGGGTTCGCTATCACACCCGACATGATAGCCTACGCAACGGGCGGAATCATGATCGCAGGGTTTGTTCAAGTTGCAATTGCTATCCTGATTAAGGTTCTCGGGATTAGCAAATTCGAGAAGATCTTCCCACCAGCTGTTGCCGGAACAATAATCGCTGTGATCGGTTTGAACCTAGCACCCACAGCAATAAGCATGGCAAGTTCAAATTGGTGGATAGCGATAGTATCTTTGGGAACGGCAGTAATTGTAAGACTATATGTTAAGGGTTTTACAAGACTCATTCCAGTTATGTGCGGTATAATCGTAGGCTATATCGTTGCTGCAATTACCGGCAACGTCTCTTTCGATGCGGTTAACCAGGCTAGCTGGATAGGAATACCTTCCTTTGTACTTCCTAAGTTTTCGGTATACTCTTTGACCGTTCTCGTCCCTGTGGCCCTTGCCCCAACGATCGAGCACTTCGGGGATATATTTGCAGTGTCTTCAATAGTTGGAAAGAAATTCTATGATGACCCCGGTATACACAGAACTCTGGCCGGAGACGGAATCGCGACAGCTGTAGCTGGGTTTTTTGGAGGCCCAGCAAACACAACTTACAGTGAAAACACAGGCGTTTTGGCGATCACAAAGGTCTTTAACCCCACGGTAATGAGGATCGCCGCTGTATTTGCGATTATACTTTCGTTTGTACCAAAAGTGGGAGCGGTCATTCAGTCGATTCCTACAGCCGTGATGGGTGGCATTGAGATCTTGCTCTTTGGAATGATTGCTGCTGTAGGGATGAAGACACTGATAGAGAACCGAGTGAAGGTAGACGGCAAGAACCTGATTATCATCTCAGTAATGCTTGTGGTGGGTATCGGTGGTGCTGCCATAGGAATTGGGCCTGTCAGGTTCGAGGGGATAGGTCTGGCCGCGCTTGTCGGCCTTATCCTGAACGGGATATTCGTGGCAACTAAAGCTCCCGAAGAATAGATTTCAGAACTTTCATAGAACAAGAGGTGCCCTGGGTGGCACCTCTTTTGGTATACTATTTTAACGGGGGTGGTATCTGTGTTAATGGGTCGTTTGGTGTATCTTAGAGAGTATAGAAAATCTGATGTTGAGACTGCTCACAAGTATATCAATGACTACGAAGTGAAAAGGATGCTCGTGCCGGGGATTCCGTTTCCGCTAAGACTTGAGGAGGAAGAGAAGTGGTACGATTCTCAGAGCGCATTCAAGGATATCTACAACTTCGCCATTGCAAGGATTGAGGACGATGAGTACTTAGGAGGCTGCGGAATAAACGAGGTCGACTGGAAGAACAGCGTGGCAGCCGTCGGTATCTTTTTGGGGAAGCAGTTCTGGAATGCAGGTTATGGAACCGATGCAATGAGAGTGCTTCTGGCATTTGTGTTTGACCAAATGAATATAAACAAGGCGAAACTCAACGTATATTCGTTCAACAAACGTGCAATCAAGTCATATACGAAGTGCGGCTTTCAGATAGAGGGAACGTTGAGGCAGGAGATTTTCAGAGACGGAGCATTCCACGATGAAATCGTCATGGGGATTCTTAGGTCGGAGCTTATTAGGGAATACTAGACCTCGTTATAGTACTCGATGAATTCTACATCAAGCGAGAATCTTTCTTTTATTAGTTGCCCGAGGTTCATTACACCAAACCGCTCGCTGGCATAATGGCCCACGCAGAAGTAATTGATACCCATCTCTCTAGAGAGTTCCCTGGTAGGTTCTCGTACTTCGCCTGATATAAACGTGTCAGCGATGCCCTCAAGTTTGTCCAGCATTGACGAGGAGCCACCAGATATTACACATACTTTCTGAACGATTTCAGAGTTCTTGTGAAGGAATATCTTCTGATTAGGAAAAAGCTGAGAAAGAGAGAATGTGAACTCGGACACAGTAGTTTCTATAGGAGTTCTGCCTATTAAGCCTACGTCAAATTTCTCGAGGCTCTCAAGACCTAGCTTCTGAGCAATCGCGTAGTTGTTTCCATATGGTATATTTGCGTCCAATGGCAGGTGGTAACCAAGAAGCGTGACACCATTTAACAATACGCTTTCGACTCTTCTTTTCAGGTGGCCTGTGAGTCTGAAGAAGGTCTTTCCGAAGATTCCATGGTGTACTAGTATTGCATCAGCACTTGAGTTTAGGGCCTTTTCTACGAAGGCGTTGCTGAAGGAGACCCCTGTAACGAGTTTCTTTATATCTCTATCTCCTTCGATTTGAATACCATTGTGGCAATAGTCATCGAACTTCTCCGGTTCAAGAACAGAATTCAGAAAGCCTTCAAGCTCTAATGGTCTCACGTTTGACTCCTTTGCTTAGAAAAGTCCTCCACAAGAATATCCTCGATCATTATTCTATCATGAGCCATCGAGTAAGATATAAACTGAAAAAAGAGGGATGCAACGTACCACTTTAATCCACATCTCTAAACATTCAACTATATTCTCAATTATTGATTCATGCCAGTAATTATTTTGTGCTAGATTCATAAGATTGTGTTTGATATTCTATTCCTTAATGCACTTCCAAACCAAGGAGGTACGTGCTAAACTTCATAGTACGGATTCCTTACTGTGGAGGCGAAAATGGCTTATAGTCTTCTTAAGTCGTATCTTGATGCCGGCGAAGCTAAAGAAATAAGAAGATCGCTTCTAGTAATGGCTCTTCCCGCAATTGGCGAAAATGTACTTCAGATGCTGCTCGGAATTTCGGATACAGCATTTCTCGGTCACTACGACTGGAGAGTTATGACTGCGGTGGGTACAGCTAACCAAGTAGTGTTTATTTTTCAAGCAGTATTGGTCGCGATATCCACTGGTTCGATGGTTCTAATCTCAAACAGCTATGGTGCCAGAAATCAGCACAGAGTGAATCTTATCGCCTGGCATGCTATTTATCTAAGCATAGTTGTCGGTTTGATTCTCTCAGTCGGTTCTCTATTCTCCGGGAATCTGCTCTCGCTTCTGTTCCCTTCAAGCGACGCATTTATGCAGATGAACGGTGCAAAGTATCTTCAAACTATAATGCTCGGTTTTCCGGCAATGAGCATAATGGTTGTTCTCGGTGCTACACTAAGAGGTGCAGGTGATACCAGGTCTCCTTTGATAGCAGCTGCGATTGCAAATGGGTTGAATGTCTTTCTAGATTACTCAATGATCTTCGGGAAGTTCGGTTTTCCTGAGATGGGTGCTTTTGGAGCAGCACTCGCGACTGTATTATCAAGGGTTGTAGGTTCGGTAATCATAATTGTACTTCTATTCAGAAACCGGGGAATATCTATGACCAAGAGACCACAGAGGCTTTCCAAGTGGATGCTAAGGGAGGTATTTGTTCTAGGACTCCCTGCTTCAATAGAGAACTTCGGTTTCTCGCTGGGGGTTCTGGTCTTCGCTAACATTCTTTTCATAGCCGGTCCACAGGCCTACGCAGCTCACAGAATAGGAATTCAAGTAGAGTCTCTCTCTTTCATGCCGGCATGGGGGATGGGAGTAGCGATAACTGCACTAGTAGGTATCTATAACGGAAGTAGGCAACGAAGGCTGTCAATAGGGGTAGTCAGGCAAGGTTGGTTCATTGCACTCACGATTTCCTCGATAATTGGAATAGCTATAACTCTATTCCCTGATCTTTTCATATCAATCTTCACGAATGAAACATCGCTCATCGAAGAGGGAAGACTTCCTGTGAGAATCATCGGTTTGTTCCAGGTTGTAATGGGAACTGATTATGCCGTAACCGGAGCGCTTAGAGGTATGGGAGACACTTCGTTCCCGATGAAATCGTCGCTAGTGGCAATGTGGTTAATCAGGCTTCCACTTGGTTATGTGCTTGTCAGGTACTTTGGTATGGGTCTCTTCGGAGCCTGGATAGGGATGATGGCAGACATGGTCCTAAGAACTACGCTTAAGTTCGTCAGATTCTATTCTGGAAAATGGGAGATGAAAGCAGATTCCATTCAGGCAAGGTCCGGCTAACGCTCATTGCTAGTATTCCTTTGCATCACAATCAGCCAGTGCAAATAACAATCAAGATTACTAGCACACAGGAGTTTCCGGAGCGAGAGAATCACTTTGCTCTTTTGAGGCGCTTTTGGTAAGATTGTCTTATGCTTGGCGTCCTTTTTGCTACCGACCAGACTATGCTTTAAAGGAGGAGTTCCCTTGAGGATTGTGGATATCAGTGAGGCAGTTTCAACTGTTAGTGAAGATTCTTCCGTGATGGTAGGAGGATTCTTGGGATGCGGGTCCCCCGACAATCTTATTAATGAGATCATTACCAAGAAGATCAGAGGGTTGACGGTGATTGCAAATGACACCGCTTTTCCCGATAAGGGTATAGGTAAGCTTATTGTGAACAAGTGCGCATGTAAAGTGATTGTATCTCATATCGGCACTAATCCAGAAACACAACGTCAAATGATGGAGGGTGAGCTTAAAGTGGAACTGATTCCTCAAGGGACTCTGGCTGAGAGAATAAGAGTAGGAGGAGTAGGGCTTGGAGGAATTCTAACTCCAACAGGCGTTGGTACTGTCATTCAAGAAGGGAAGAGAGTGGTTGCTGTAGAGGGACGGGAGTATCTTCTTGAGTTGCCGCTTAGAGCTGATTACGCACTAGTGAAGGCAAAGAAGGCCGATTACTATGGCAATCTCGTCTTTTCTTTAACCGCAAGAAACTTCAACCCGCTAATTGTTCTAGCGTGTGACACAGTAATCGCAGAAGTGGAAGAGATAGTACCTGTTGGTGCGCTAACGCCTGATGAAATACATATTCCGGGAGTTCTGGTTGACTATATTGTAGTCGGGGGGGCAGCTCAATGATAGATGCAAGAGAGATAATCGCGAGAAGGATTGGAATGGAGCTGCGTGATGGGGATCTAGTAAACCTAGGAATTGGTATTCCAACTCTAGTTTCGAACTTCATTCCGGAGGGTATTAGAGTCTATTTTCAGTCAGAGAACGGAATAATAGGAATGGGGCCCGTTCCGGAAGCTGGTATGGCGAACAGAGATCTAACAAATGCGGGAGGCCAGTATATAACGGCTTTACCGGGTTCAGCTACCTTTGACAGCGCGATGTCTTTTTCGATTATTAGAGGAGGGCATCTTGACATTACGGTACTTGGAGGGCTGCAGGTCGATGAACGCGGAATTCTTGCCAACTGGATGGTTCCCGGGAAGATGGTTCCCGGAATGGGTGGTGCAATGGATCTGGTAACCGGAGCTAAGCGAGTTATAGTTGCAATGACACATACATCTAAGGGACTGCCGAAGATTGTCAAAGAGTGCACTCTTCCTGTTACTTCTAACAGGCCAGTCGATTTAGTAGTCACAGAACTAGCAGTAATTCAGCCTACAAGACGTGGTCTTCTTCTGCGAGAGAAGTCAAATGAAGTAAGTGTAGACGAGATTCTGGAGATGACTGAAGCTAGTCTAATTGTCAGTGACGATCTCAAGACCATGTTTGGTTAGGTGACATATTCTGCTGAAGGAGCGGCACACTGATCTGAATTCTGTCAAGATGAAGACATAGTCTCGGTGTTCGCTCACCGAATGTCGGGTGTTTTTCTTATGATTCTTTTATTATATTATAATTTGTTTGTGAACTGGTTGTATCGGTTTTTGAGACGAAGACACCGAGTGTTCATGATCTCTTCTTTAGAATACCGATAAACAATTCTGGAATGAGCTTCAAAAGGAGAACTTTTCTCTAACCCATAAACTGACGGCGTCTTGGCCGGTAACGTTTTGCTATATAAAATTTATGATTTGGATTACGTACTAGATTAGCAGAGAAATCGGCTCTATCGATGCGATAAATTTCAATACTTGTTCTAGAATGCTTCTCATGACTAATTCGGAGACCACCCTAATTTCCCGGACAAATTATACCTATGACTTTGGTTGAATCTTCAGACTC
>NZ_JWIM01000084.1:0-1686 GCF_002896535.1 Mesotoga sp. B105.6.4
CTGAAGTTCCCCGACAGGAAATTAATGAGACTCTTTCCCAGAGAGAAAAAAGGCACAAGAATGTTGTGAAAGTGTAGACAGTAAATGGTCAATTTACAATTGACTTCGCTCGTTTCTTTGTGCTATGATTCTGTTATGAATTACAAACCTAAAGGCCTTTATTTAGCTAAGATTGTGAGTAAGTACAAGGACAGAGAATACTTCACTTATCTTCTGAGAAGAAGCTATCGAGAAGATGGTAAGGTGAAACAGCAAACCATTGCCAACCTTACTGAATTGCCAGAAGTTACTAGAGAGTTAGTCAAAGAGAGTCTCCAGGGGAGAGTCTTTCTTCCATCCGAAGAGGCAATTGAGATTACTCGGTCGAGAGCTCATGGTAATGTTGCGGTTATAAGTAAGGTAATGGAGGATCTAGGTATTTCCGAATTGCTTTCTTCTCGAAGGAGTAGAGAAAGCGATCTAATAGAGGCGATGATAGTTGCAAGGATAATAAACCCTCAGACGAAGCTTTCCACAATACGCTGGTGGGATAATACCACTATTCCCGAAGAGTTCTCAGTGGAAGATGCGGACGAAGATGAGTTATATACTGCTCTGGACTGGTTGCTCCAGAGGCAAGAGACGATAGAAAGGAAACTTGCGCAGAGACACTTAAGAGAAGGAAGTCTTGTTCTTTACGATGTCTCTTCGAGTTACTATGAAGGGAGTCATTGTGAGCTTGCGAGTTATGGTTATAACAGAGACAAGAAGAAGGGAAAGAAACAGATAGTCTATGGACTCATGACGGATTCTAAAGGTATACCAATATCCATACAGGTATATCCGGGATGTACGAGTGACACTAAAACGATAGGGGAACAGGTAGACAAGGTAAAGGAAGAGTTCAAAGTAGAAAGGTTCGTCGTGGTCGGAGACAGAGGGATGTTAACGCAGGGGCAGATAGACAGATTGAAGGCTCTCGGTGGAGTTGACTGGATTAGTGCCTTTAGAGGGCCTACAATTAAGAGTCTCTTTGAAAATGGGTATTTACAGCTGAGCTTATTTGACGAGAGAGACCTTCTTGAGATAGACTCACCCGATTATCCTGGGGAGAGGTTAATAGTCTGCAGGAATCCCTTTCTTGCAGAAGAGAGAAGGAGAACGAGAGAAGACTTACTCAGGGTGACTGAAGAAAACCTGAACAAACTCTTGAGAAGGATCGCTTCAGGAAGGTTGAGAGAGGCGGGGAAGATAGGGCAGGCACTGGGAAGGATAGAGAACAGGTACAAGATGGCCAAGCATTTCATTTTCAAGATAGAGGATGGGAAGTTCGATTACAGGAGAAATGAAGAAAGTATAGCCTTTGAAGCTTCTCTTGATGGATTTTATATAATCCGAACCAGTGTAGAGAAAGAGAAGTTGACTGCAGAAGAAGTGGTGTACAGCTACAAGAGTCTATCCAGAGTTGAGAGGGCATTCAGGACGCTAAAGGGAGTGGATCTGAAGATACGGCCAATACACCACTGGCTTGAGAAGAGAGTGAGGGCTCACATATTTCTCTGCATGCTAGCGTATTATGTTGAATGGCATTTGAGGGAGTTATGGAAGAGCCTGATCTTCACTGACGAATATACCGATAGAGAACATGTACTACAGGCTATTAGATCCAAAAGCGCACTTGAGAAGACGAGGAAGAAGAAGCTGAGG
>NZ_JWIM01000006.1:0-12309 GCF_002896535.1 Mesotoga sp. B105.6.4
TCTGTGCAGACAACCGAAAGGGAGGAACTGTGAACAGAGACAAGGAAGGAGCAAACAGACAAGATGAGGTCGTATGAAATCTCCTTTGTACATTGGACAATGAGGATAATCTATGCGGCTGGATAATGGGAGCCGGATGAATCGAGAGGTTCAAGTCCGGTTCTGAGAGAGCCTGGGGGTGAAATCTCCCTGGGCTACTCACGGAGAGACAATGACCGTTGCTGACGGTGAAGAATGCTGGATCGTCGAATTCTATGGAAGAGACCTCTGGGCTGGCGTAAGAATCCCTAGTGATCACTTCACAGTTGCTGCGAACAGAGCAAGGATCATGGAAGTCGATTTCGAAGATACAGAGAACGTGATGGCCTCCCCGAATATCGTTTCTTTTGCAGTTGACCAGGGCTGGTACGATCCCAGTTCAGGTAAGCCCTTCAACATAGCAGAGATTTACGCTCCGAACGACAACCTTTATGCAACTAGAAGAGAGTGGAGAGCATTCGATCTGGTAGCCCCGTCTCTGGGTCTTAGCCCTCACGACGTAAGGTTCCCTCTTTCAGTGAAGCCTGACAGACTGCTTACGGTTCACGACATATTTGTGATTAAGGGCGATTACTATCAGGGAACGGATTACGATCTTACGGTAGGACTTGCTGCCGGACCTTGGGGCGATCCTCTCAGGTACGCAAACACAAGTAGAACTGGAACCTGGGAACGAAGCATCAACATGCACAGGACTTGCTACGTCCATATCGGGCAGACAAACTCCGCCTATGCAGACCCGTTCAAGGGAATCAGCTGGTACGGTTACGGTGCGCCTGATACAACTTACATAGTTCCACTGTGGCCTATTATGAGAGAGCTTCCCAAGTTCTACGAAACAGGCAGCAGGTATGAAGAGTTCAGAAGAGACTCCGGTTGGTGGGTCAACTCTTACGTTCAGCAGATGGCTGAACTTCACTATAATCTTGCGATCCAGGATATCAGGAATTACAGGGATCCCAAACTGGAAGTTCTCTACAAGGTTACACCGGAAGTTCAAAAGATTGCTACAGAGATGTATGAGACTGATCCAGAAGGCGCCATAGATTTGATTTCCAATTATGCCTTTATGAACGCGGTTGCATGGCACGAAGAATGGAAACTGCTTGGCGACAGACTTCTTGGAAACTACGCTCTCGGATATGTCAACTTCAGATCTTCACCGTATCCCGACTGGTGGAACGAAGCTATCGGTTACGGATTCCCCGAGAGATAATTGATTGGGTATCGGAAGCGGCCCTTGCGGCCGCTTCTTTTCATTGCCTATGAGTCTTGAAACGCTTGAGTGTCCTACACTCTTCTTCATCTCAAATGACTACCCGAATAATCAAATCTGCGCTTCCATTTCGACTTTGTTCAAGAAGAATATCGAAATTGGAAATTGGAGCTTCTCACTGTACAAAAAACGTTGGACTTGTGATAACATCTGTCAGTATAGAAGCTGAAGCCGAAAGGAGTGGCAAAGGTGCAAAACATAGAGAAAATCCTTGATCTAGTTGAGGAGCTTTTCGACGAGCTTGAGAATGCAGATGTTCAAGAACTCCATGAAGCGTTGCCTGACATGGAGCAGGACGAAGTGACAGAGTTGAGATCTAGCATTGAGGATTGGATCGACGGTCTTGACGAAATCGTCGCTCGCCTTCCCGAGCTTCAAGCCTCGATTCTCGATCTAAAGGGTGATCTTGAGAGATTGAATGATTCTGTGGTAGAGATGGAAGAGGGTTTTGAGGAAGACTGATAACTACTTCTTGGGGGCTGTGGCCCCTATATCAAACGAATACAGAAAAGAACGGACCAGGGTTACTGGATCACTCTATGACGGCTCCTGCTAGCTCACTCAGAAGCAAAGAGTCAAATAGCCTGTGAATTACGTATTTCACTAGAAGTTCCTTAGGAACGTATCTTTCAAGTTTTTCGCCGAAGAGCTCGTATTGTCTCTTCAGCTCCGAAGGATTGGCCAGGAGAAAGGTAGAGAGAATCCCCGAGACTTCACGAACTTCCAATCTTGAGATAGCGAGAAGCATCTCATGCAGCTCATCAATGTCGACACCTCTTTTTATTACAACACTGTGCCAGTTCGCACTTACCGATTTGAGGCCAGAAACTGCCTTTATACACAGGGATAGAAAGATGTTGGACAAATCGCCCGCAAACGTCTCAATAATCACTCTTTTATTGGATTCTCGAAGGGAAATCAGATTTGGCGAAGCTCTGTGATTGTCAACGAAGTCAAGCAGTATTTGCGAAGCGCCCGGAGAAAGAAGCATTCCATCTGGAATTCTCATTTCAAGGAGAGAAGACCTTATAGCTCTTGCGAACTCCTTCGTCATCAAGGAGCTTCCCCCAAACCACGAGGGCGGTTTGCCACTGCTACCCTTAACTACATGAACGGTCTTCCTGTTTGAGTTGACTTCCTTGACCAAATATGAACGACCGCCGAGCAGAAAACTCATTTCATCATCAGAAGAACTGCTCAGGACGGCCGGGTGGATTTTCCCGATCTCATGTCCGTTGAATATCACAGAGTACTCAAACCCTCCCGGGAAGAGAACTACGAAATCCATCTTTTCCTTCCCGCTGCCAACAATTTCTGCTGTTGATGCACCTTGTGTTACCGATCTGCCAGTCTTTGCAAGAAAAGCCTCGTCGATCAGGTGCTTCAAAAGAATATTGAAGTCTTCAGTCTCGACTTTTCTGAAAGGGAAGGCTCTCTTAAGTATTGAGAGATCATCATGGTAAAGCGAACCTCTGTTTAGGGTAAGACCGATTAACTGGTGACCCAACAACGGTAAGTGATAATCGCTAGGCTTAAGAGGTTCGACCGAACCTACGGCCAGCATCTGCGATATTCCAAGAAGATTATAAAGACTTTGCGGATCTTCTATGAAGACCGAAACCGATGACTTGTTTCCTTTCCTTCCTGCCCGTCCGGCTCTCTGAAGGAATGAAGCAGTTGATGGTGGGATCTCCAGGAAGATCACTCTATCAATATCACCAATATCGATACCCATTTCCAGAGTTGAGGTTGCGACTATGGCCCTCAGCTTTCTGTCCTTCTTAAATTCCTCTTCGATTTCTACTCGCAAAGACTTGGACACAGAGCTGTGGTGGACCGGGGTGTCTATATCTATCGATCTCGCTTGTGCTGCAAACTCCTCTGCCTTAGACCTTGAGTAAGAAAAGACGAGTACTTTATCGTTAGTTTCCGTAAGAAGCTTTTCAAGATATTTAGCGGGAGAGATTTCTTTCTCGGTAAGAACCTCGATTGTTTTTTTGTTTCTCTTCTCATCTACCACCAGTTCCGATTCTCTGTCTGAACTTCCGTTTAGCCACTCTAGCAGCAGCTCTGGGTTCCCAACCGTTGCGGACATCGCGATTCTCTGTTGATCAATGCCGGAGAGTATCTTGATTCTCTCCATCAGAGAGGCGAGTTGAGCCCCCCTTGGAGAGTCAATGAAGGCATGGACCTCGTCAATGATTATAAATTCGAGACAAGAAAGCAGTTCTCTGTTATCACTCAAGAAGATTCCCTCAACTGACTCAGGAGTTGTTACAAGAACTGAAGCTTCCTTTGCCACGGTGAGCTTCTCCGACTGTGTGAGGTCTCCATGCCATTTCCCGACAGTTAGCCCGAAAGGTCTCAACATCAGCTCAAGACGAGATGAAACATCGTTGATTAATGATTTTAGAGGAGCTAAGTAGATGCATTTCAGTCCCCCAGAGATTTCGAGAAGTCTGTTGACCACCGGTATCATTACGGCTTCTGTTTTGCCTGATGCAGTTCCGGCTATCAGTAACAGATTCTTCCCATCAAGAATAGGAGGAATTGTTCTGTTCTGGATCTCCCTCAAGCTTTGCCAGCGATATCTGTATGAGAACAAGTCGATTAGTCTCTGATTAAGTCTTGGATCGACTACCACAAGTTATCAGCAGCCTTTACAGAGTCGGTATTCCCGATCGTGTCTGTCTCATTTCCTAGTCTTGAAGAGTCTAGAAGTTCGACAGTAAGCTTGGTGACTTCCCTAACAGACGGTCTGAGTTTTCCGTCAATTCCAGTGTATTGTTTCATTAGAGTCTCAAGAGTCTTCTCTTCGAAAGAGGAGTCTGCAGCATATGAGTAGCAACTTGAGTAGAGCGATTTTATTCTTCTGATCAGTTTTCTTAGGTCCTCTTTACTTAAGGGATCAAGGTTAAGGATAACTGTCTTTCCGCTGCTGTCACCTGATATGTTTTTCATTCTGTCATAGAGTGCATGATAAGAGGCTATGCCTCTATGTTTGTTCTCAAACCATACGTCCGTTCCTAACCAAAGAAAATAACTCTTCTGAAGAAAACCAGAAGACATCTTGTCGATTATTTCCCTTAACTGGTTGAAAGTCCTATCCCTTACGTCTCTCCTTCTGTTCATAGTTGCTTCAAGTTCGTCCATGATCACAACTAGTCCTGGCACCTGCAAAGTGTCCATTAGCGAAGTGAAAGACCTTAAGAAGTTCCAGCCGTCGTCTTGCAAAAAGTGGTATATTCCGTGCTTCTTCATGGTTCTTCTGTCGACGTTGTCTCCTACCAGGTAGGCGTAAAACTCTTCGCCGGGAGCTCCTTTCCCAGCGCTCGCAACATAAGCCGCGCAGAAATGAGAGAACATTCCATTGGGATCGTAATTGTCACGGGTAGATAGATACTCCCTCACATTACTAACATCATCACTTGCTATTTTCAGTTCTTCGAGTTCAGCGAGTGTTTTCTCTGCCCAGGCCCTAAGGAATATCTTAAGTGGATTGCCGTTGATACCGACCATTGACATATTCTTCATGATAGACCTGAAGAACTCATCCTGTTTGTGAAGGGTGTCATAGTCCTTTTCGGAAAGGCAAGATATCATCATTCCTCTTTCTCTGGAGACATATTCGGCATATCTTGCGAGGGTAGTCTTGCCCAGACCGTATTCGCCTAGAAAGACTCTGACTTTGCTCTTTCCGGTGAGGACATAGTCTATGTCGCTTTCAATTTCCTGAGTGTATCTTTCTCGACCCGTTACAATTTCCTTAACATAATCGACGGGAACCGCCGTTCCGGCTCTTATCGCCTCAAACATGGGATGGTAATCCACTGATATCTCCTTTCAACTTTCCATCATTCTTCTGAAGCGAATCTCGCTCTAAGTAAATCCCTCGTTTCTTCATCGAAATTCGTTCCCCAAACAAGCTTCGGTACATCGCCGCTAATCACTTCTATAAGAGGCTTTCCCCCACTTGTTATCTTGGGCGCGACAACGAAAACGCTCCAGAACGTCAATCCCAGCTCCTGAAGAGTGTACTCTCTCTCGGGCTCAGAAGAGAGAATCCTGAAGACGGTCTTCCTTGCCTTTCCAGCAAGGGATTCAATCTTTTCTTCCAGTTCTTTAAATCCATCTCTTTCTTCGGGCATTTCTGGAAGGTTCACACGACCTAATTCAGCCGTATCCAGCTCTGGAAAGCAATAGTTCCATTCGATTTCGTTCATCCGCTTAACCGTCCATTCAAGTTCATAGTGGAGAGAATTTATCTTCTCCAGCAAGTCTATGGATATCGGCTTATTCTTTGTTTCCGGTACTTCAGGTCCCTCAGATTCTTCTTCGGCGTCTTCTTCGATAAGCCTTTCAATGATTAGATCCTCTACCGTCTTCTGATCCTTGTCTTCGGCGTTACTCTCGCACTGATACTCCGAACGATTCTTCTGCTTCGCTTTTAGTGACGCTGGAAGACCGTTTTGTGGGTATTCCTTCCACGTAGACATAACCCTTGCCTCTCTCAAGAACTCTATGAATGTTCTTGCGCTCTCTTCTTTCGCAAAGAAAAGCTTAATTAGTGGTACTCCAAAACCTGTAGCAGAAACGGTGACAACATAGTAATTGAAGCACTCGATCCTTTCATTGTTCTTCGCTTCCTTATCCGGTCCGCCTCCAGGAAGAAGGTATTTCCAGGTATATCCGACGAACAAAGCATCCTTGCTGTCGAGAAAAGCTTCTCTCGAGAGTTTTAGCTCTTCCAGCTGTGTTCTTATCGAGTTGAATGGGAAGTTTCTCCCGGCCTTCATGAGTCCCAACGATGAGACAATGAGCTCGTCAATAGAGCAAAGGACGTAGACGCCACCGCTTTCTTCTGCCTTTATTATGCGGAACTCGCTTCTTCTTGCAGAATACCTCATTGTTTCTCCAGCGTGAGCCAGCGGCTCTTTTATCTGTCGTTCCTCGACGATTGTCCAGCAAGCCCAACCAGCCATCGACTTCTGGAATGACGGCAAGATCCTCGCACTTATCTTTTCGAAGTACCACTTTCTTGCTTCTTCCCAATGGCTTTGGCATAGACCATATTCGGTTCTTGCCTCTTTTATTCCTTCTAACCATGTAGCAAGCGTACCGTGTTTTCGAATTCCCCTTTCCAAGAAGGCTATGAAGAGATTGTCTGGCACTGTCAACCATTTCATGAAGGTTGAACAGTATCGTTTGATTTCTCTAATTATTGTCTCAAGCCTTGATAATTGTATCTCTACACTACTTTCGTCGTATTCACCAACGGCGAGTTTGATCTGATTGTCGAGGAATCTGAAAACCCCTTCTTCAGTCGGAGGGAATTTCGCGAGAAAATCTACGAGATCCGACTCGATCAACGGTAGTAGAGTTGTATCAAGGCCGAATACACTTGAAACAAACTCGCTTAGGGGAAGGTTCACTCCGAATTGCTCTGCCCTTCTACGTACCTTCTCGTATAGAATCTTGAGATCCCTTAACCCTGTAACGAATGAGTCTGATTGATTCACAATTCTGTTGGCGTAATGAACGACTATTCTCTCCAAAATCTGAGGCGCTTCTTTGAAGAAATCCAGGAAGCTCATGAAGCTCTCATCGAAAACCGGACGTTCTGTTGCCGCCAGGATAAGCGTCTCAACGAGGGCAACTGTACTCTCAGATGATGCTGAGACAAGCTGACCTTCGATGCTTCTGTATATGAAAGCGTACTTAGTATCAAACAGTCTCTTGAAAAGTGTTGCAACCATTGGTGTCTTGAGAGATATTAGAGCAGCGTTTGAGGTCTCAATAAGTGGTATCCAGCTCTTACCCTCAAGACTCTCGTTTGCTTTCTCAATAACGTCTTCAGAAGACAAAAAAGTAATGAATTCCCGATGTCGAGAATCAGACAAGATATATCCCTCACTTAAAGTAGCTTCCAAATTGATTATACTACACTTAATGAAGGCGATTTGCAGCTTCCGGAAAACACCGAATCAGCGCTCGATCTCCAGGTCTATCAGCTCGGCGAGATCCAATAATCTTTCGGCAATAAGCGCTCTATTTTGGCAAGCTCTCAGAAATCTTTGATCCTGCCTGAGGGAGGGAAGAGTTTCCCCGGCTTTTTCCAGTCTTGAGATCGCAAGAAGAAGGTAAGCTCCATCGATGAGTTTTCTGATCATGACAGACAGTCGCTCTTCTGTTTTCTCACAGGCGGCTCTCTCAATATCAGCGAAAAGGAAGTTAATAGACTCCAGAATCACTTTGAAGGAGAAAAGCAAAATGTCTTCTTTTGTTTCTAGAGGAAGAGCTTCCAACCTCCTGAGTTCTGTTATCGCCTCTGCAACTGCAAGCCTTGACTGTGAGGGATCTTCCAGGTATCTCTCAAGTTTGTCCACCGTTATTCCGAAAAGATCTGCAATTTGATCGGCGCTTCGTCCTTCGGAGATGATCTTTCGCAGAAATTCCTTCTTACCCATATAATCACCTCTCTTTAATTATATATCCTGTCGTCTCTGAGGTTAAGCGTCATTATCAAGAGGGCGAAGTGATCTCGTGAATGCCAGTGTTCGCAATTGAAGTTGTTTTTCTCCAGAAACGTACTAGAATTTAACTGGAGGTGGTGCTATGAGAAGAAGTATTCCTCTACTGGCAATTATCATTATTAGTTCATGTCTTTGCTCAACAACTTTCTACTTCGGAATGGGATTCGGCGGGCTTGTAGAAGTATCACTAAACGACTACGAATGGAAGGTTCGGATTCTTCCAGTTCCTTCTTTGTCTAGTGGAGGAGTCTTCGCCGGCGGTCTGATCTTCAATGTACTAAGAGATAGAGGATTTGCGGTGCTGCCAGCCAATCAGCAAGAGAAGTTGAGTGTAGTTGATACTTTTCACTGCGAAGCAATAGATGTAGATATTGAGAGACTGGAGGTGTTCGTTGCAGATGGAACGCTTGGCTTGAAAGTCTTCAAATTCTATGGACCGCTCTTCTATAGGCATGTCCAAACCATTCCGTTGAAGGGGTGGACAAACTCAGTGTCGTACTGCAATGATTATGTTCTGGTCGGCAGTGAACTCGATGGATTGTTTGTTGTGAGAAGAGGTGATAGCGGATTTGAGCTGATTGATCAGATTCATCCGCGTTATATTAACGATTTGGAAAGTGGATTGACCATTAATGCGGTCGCCGTATCCAAAGGAGCGTTCTACGTTGCTGCTGCTAATAAAGGCGTTCTGATATTCGAGATAAGCACGTTCGGTCTGGAAGAAAGACAAGGGATTCCTGTTGGTTACGCTATGGATGTTGCAGTTCTTGATGGAGAAGTCTTCGTCGTTGACTCTTTGGGAAGCAGGATTCTGATATTTGACGAGAGCGACCACACCCTAAAGGAGAGTCTGGAAGTTGAAAGACCCTTGAGAGAGTTAGTGCCGATATTTGACTGGCGGCAGGGCAGAAAGCTTCTTTTGTGCCGATTTGATGATTCCGTTTCCGTCATTGATAAAGAAACCTTTCAGGAAGTGTTCTCCCTGAAAGGCTCGTTCTTTGGAATAATCGAACCAAGATACCTCTTCGGTTATCCCTTTCGCGAAGAATGAAGTGAAGCACCACTGACGAAATATCTGGACAGCGCCAGGAAGAGAACAAGGATTGGAATGCTTGCTATGACTGCAGCTGCCATCATCGCACCTTCATTTGTGTGCTTTTCCGTTGCGAACTTGACGATGTAAAGGGGAATGGTCTTCATTTCCTCGCTTTGCGAAATCAATAGCGGCCATAGAAGATTATCCCACTGGGTTCTGAATGTTAGAATTGCCAGAGTCGCGATAGCCGGCGCGCTGTTGGGGAGTATTATTCTCAAGAAGATGCTGAATTCACCGGAACCGTCGATTCTTGCGGCATCAATTATCTCGTCTGGAAACGTGATAAGGTATTGTCTCATCAAAAAGATGCCGAACGCGTTCATTAGAAATGGAAGGATCAGTCCTATATAGGAGTTTTGAATCTTCAGTGATGTGGCTACCAGATAGAGAGGAATCATGATGGCTTCAAAGGGGATCATCATTGTGGCCATTATCAGCAGAAAGACAAGATTTCGACCCCTGAAAGGGAACTTCGCCAATCCATATCCTGTGAGGGCGGAAAGAAAAACGGTAGAAATCGATACTACCCCGGCTACGATGAAAGAGTTAAGAATATTTCTAGGAAAAATGAAACTCCCATCGTTTCCCCTCAAGGCCTGCCAGTAATTCTGCCAGTAGAGATCTTTGGGTATCCACGGATAAGGCATCTTAAGGATATCTCTCGATGGCATGAGAGATGCGGTAAACATGAATACAATTGGTGCAAGGATTACAATGGCGGTTAGGATCAGGAAGGCCCAAATCAAGACATCGACGATAAATGATTGCTTCTTAATGGTCTTCATCAGCACCCCCTAATAATCGACTTCTCCGCCCGATCGGCTTACCCTAAACTGAATCCAGGTGAAGAATAGCATAATAGCGAATAGCAAAACGCTCATAGCGCTTGCCCTTCCTATGTTGTGATCTCTTATTGCTGTGTTGTAAATGTTCAATGTAATGACGTTGATCGGTTCAGTAGGGGCTCCTGATTGGGTGAAAAGGTACTGCGTGCTGAACGTCTTGAGACATTGCAGCATCGACATTATCGATACTAAAACAGTTGTAGGTTTCAGCAAGGGGAGAGTAATGTGCCAGAAGTCTTTCCAGCCATTGGCACCGTCTATTTGAGCTGCTTCGTGCATACTCTGCGGAATACTTGCGAGCCCCGTTATATAAATGATTGTGAAGTAACCGATATATTTCCAGAAATAGACAAGTATTGTGGATAATCTTACCATACCTGCAGTTGCTAGCCACTTGTAGTCTTTCCCCACGGTTCCTAACAACGTGTTCATTGTTGTGTTGGCCAGACCCCTTGGATCGAAAATCAGCAACCAGATCGCTGCTGAGACCACAGAAGAGAGAACGGCCGGAGAGTAGAACGCCATTTGGAAGAATTTCTGAAATCTTCGCCTTGACATTATCAAAACTGCAAGAAGAAGACTGAATACAACAATGGGAATGAATGTGCCTAAAGTGAAAATGAATGTTGCTTTCACCGAGTTCCAGAAGTCTGGGGATTTCAGCAGGTACTCGTAATTTGAAAAACCGATAAATGTTGGTGGACGAAGATCAAGTAGTCTCTTTCTGAAGAGGCTCGTATAAAAAGCATTTATGATAGGGTAGAACGAAAAAACAGCAAAGAAAGCCAGCGATGGTAAAACAAAGAACCAGCCCCACCTTGCCTTTTTGTGCTCTATACCCCGATTGAAGATATGTCTCAAAGGTAAGGCTCACCCCTTTCGATATTAACATGCCCGCCTTTCGGCGGGCGAATTGTCTAGTATTGATCGTCCAAGACTTCTTGAACCTTTCTGCGAAGAGTGTTGAGTGCGTTTTGGGAACTTGTCCCGCTTAGCATAACGGACTCAACAGCTTCCTTAATCAACGACTGGATCTTCGCAGAGCTTTCGGAGAAGTAAACGACAGTTGACTTTTCAAGGTCTGAGATGAAGACATCTGAGTACGGATAGTTCTTGAAAGTCTCTGATTCGAGAAGCTCGTTTGTTGGAATTATTATCGCTACCTTTTCAAGGTATTCCTCTGCGTGGCTTAGCATGTATGATATGAACTTCCACGCCATTTCCTGGTTCTCCTTCGGTTTCTGGGAGTTAACCATGTAGTAATGTCCATAGTAGTGAGCCGGAACGTGATTCACAGCGTTTTCAAATTGTGGGAAGGGGACAACCATGAATTCGCCGCTTTCATAGAACTCAGGATTGTCTGCCTTTATTCTAGCTATCTGATAAAGCCCTGATGTACACATTCCAATGTCGTTGTTGTCCATATTGAAAAGACTTCTGGCGTTTTTATACGTGGGCGACCCGAGATTTTGCCCATTTGGGCCCCAGGCGGCCATATAATCGAGGAAATTGAGCCAAGCTTCATCGTTAATGATTGCAGTCTTCCCATCGTCACTTACAAGTTTTCCTCCCATCTGTTCAACCAGAGGCATGAATGCAACGAGATAATACGGATATCTGAAGTCGAAACCTCGGCGGGTGATAATCTCACCCTCTCTTATCGTTAGTTTCTCGGAGACATCCATCATCTCTTCCCAAGTCTTAGGATAGTCGACCTCGGGGTCGAGACCAGCATCTCTGAAGACTTTCTTGTTCAGGAATATGCACCAGTTGGTTATTTCGAGAGGCAGCCCGTATATCTCGCCCTCATATGTTACTGGAGCGAGAGTTCCAGGTAGATACGATGCTAAAAGACCTTCTTTACCTGTGTAACCAGCTGCTTCATAATTTACTGGAGCCACTCTACCATTAACAATATAGGCGAACTCATCTTCTACTGACATATTGAAGATGTCTGGGCCCTGGTTGGCTGCGAACGCGGTCAGAATGAGTTCCTGGATTTTCGTCGAAGATTGGGTAACCCTTTTAATAACTACATTGGGGTACATCTCTTGAAATTCCTGGATGAAACGTTCTTCAAGTGGAGTTCTGTTCGGATCTTCATGAGTCCAGAACTCCAGAACGATTTTGTTGGCGATCAGTGCAGACATAGTCAGAAGAAAAGACAGGATTAGCACGAAAAGAAAACGCCTATTCATCAAAAAACACCTCCCCATAGAATTGGAGCAACTGCTCCTGATAAAATAATACAACGTTGATGCATAAATACGAAACTTATTTTGACTGGATCTAGGCTGTTAGGAATCCTTCTTGCAGAGATAATGACCAGGGTGTGCCAAGAAGGCGAAGAAAGAAACTTCAAGCCATGCTTAATCGAAGATGAGGGAGGGCCCCTCGAAGCCGCCATGCAGGTGGAGGCTTCAAACCACCGTAAGCTGCTGTGGTAAAGAGCCATGGTAGTGAACGTTACGGGAAAAGGCGGGACAGTGATCCCGTCAGGTGAGTACCAGAGGAGACGAA